>QGVD01000110.1 GCA_003242685.1 Pseudomonadota bacterium
CGGTCTTCGCCGTATGGGCGCCGCGACCCACACGGCCTTCAAGGGCATCGTGCTGGGCGGCGCGCTGCGTTTCCGCGGCATGCCCGCCTGGGACGATGTCTTCAACGAGGCCCAGGTCGAGGCCATCCACGCCTATCTGATCGATCTGGCGTGGCGGTCGTACGAAGCTCAGCAGAACGAACAGAGCCAGTAAGAGAAACGCGGCGTCCGGGAGCGAATCCATCGTTCGCTCTCCGGGCGCCGCGTAATTCTTTCAGAAGTGGCGTTGTCTTGCCGCCGCTCTCACTTCG
Organism: Pseudomonadota bacterium; assembly: GCA_003242685.1. Taxonomy (GTDB): domain Bacteria; phylum Pseudomonadota; class Gammaproteobacteria; order Steroidobacterales; family Steroidobacteraceae; genus ZC4RG24. The sequence goes on from QGVD01000110.1 coordinate 291, forward strand.
GCACGCAGCTCGCTCTGAATCCTGTCGTACTCCTCGAGCTGCTGCGGCGTCAGAACTTTCGCGAGCGCTGCGCGGGTGTCTTTCCGGATCGCTTCGAGCTCACCTTTCAGCGTCCGTGCCTGCCGCGGCGACAGGCGTGATTCGCCGATCCGGTACTTCTCGAGCACCGCACGCCGCTTCTCGGCGCTCTTCCGCAGGATCGCTTCGACCTGCGGCGCCTGCTCGTCCGTGAGCTGCAGCCGTTCGCGCGCGTATTCCAGGCGCTCGGTGAGCGCCTGACGTGCCGTCTCGAGGTCCCTCTCCTGCGCGAACGCCGGCCCCGCAGTGATTCCGCTCAGCGCGATCACCAGCGCGGCGGCGGATCTCCATTTCTTCATGTCTGCTCCGTGTGCCCGCTTCGAGGGCGTCGCGCGGGCACATGCCCGCCAGTCCTCGAACGCGCCGCACCGTCCCGGGTTGACCCGGGCCGCGCGGGAGCACTCCTCACGCGGCCCGACGTCGCCCGGTTACCGCGCGGATCAGCTCCGTGCCGGCGCCGGCAGGGAATCTATGAATTCCACCATGCGCCGGCGCATCGCCTCGTCGGGCAGCCGGCCCATGCCGCCCTGCGCGTTGTCGGCCATGTTCGCGGGTTTGCTCGTCGCAGGCGTCACGGCCGTGACTGCCGGATGACTGAGCACGTACTTGAGGAAGAACTGCGCCCATGTCTTCGCATCGAACTCGCTCGCCCATTCGGGCAGCGGACGATCGCCCACCCGCTTGAAGAGGCTCGTGCGGCCGAACGGCAGATACACCAGCACGCCGATCTTCCGCTCCTGCGCGAGCGGCAGGATGGTTTCTTCCACGTCGCGGTTGTCCACGGCGTAGTCGATGCCGATGAAGTCGAGCGGCTCGTTGCGCATCACGTGGATGAGCTCCTGATACTGGTTCGGGAACGTCGTGGTGACGCCGATGTACCGCACGCGTTTCTCTTCCTTGAGCTTCTCGAGTATCGGGAACTGTGTCGCCATGTCGCCGAGGTTGTGGACCTGGATGAGGTCCATCTGCTCGACGCCGATCCTGCGGAACGAGTCCTCGATCTGCTGACGCGCCGCCGCCGGATCCGCCGAGCCGCCGCCGCGCGGTGCGACGTTGACCTTCGTCGCCCAGAAGATGCGCTTCGTGATTCCGAGCTCCTTCGCGATCTCTCCGGCAACGCGCTCCGATTCGCCGTAACTCGGCGCCGTGTCGAACACGGTGCCGCCGCTCTCGACGAGAACACGCATCACCTCCTTGAGCTGGCTGACGTCGCCGCCGCGGGCGGCCTGACTGAAGGTAGCCGAGCCGCCGAGCCCGATGACCGGAATGCGTTCACCCGTCGATGGAATCGGCCGCTCGATCATCTTCGCCTGCGCGAGAGCAGGCAGGCTCTTCAGGCTCGCGGCAGCAGCAGCGGCAATGCCCATTCCGATACAGCTTCGGCGCGTGATCATTGGAGCTCCCCGTAAATGCCTGACACATGAAAGCGGCACTTCGTCCACAGTGTAGACGAAGTGCCGCCCGTACCCCTCGAGCTCAGAACGACGCTGCTTTCGGCAGGGATGCGCCTCCGGCCGAGGCCGAGGCGATGTAGGCCTCGACCTGCTCGCGCAGCACGTCGAGCGGCAGCGCACCGTTGCCGAGCACCACTTCGTGGAAGTCGCGCACGTCGAACGCGTCGCCCAGCGCCGCTTCGGCCTCGGCGCGGAGCCTGCTGATCTCGAGCTGGCCGATCTTGTAGCTGGTCGCCTGACCGGGCCAGACGATGTAGCGCTCGACCTCCTTCACGATGTCGCGCTCGCTCAGCATCGAGTTCTGCCTGAAGTACTCGATGGCCTGCTCGCGCGTCCAGCGCTTGGCGTGCAGGCCGGTGTCGACGACGAGGCGCACCGCACGCCACAGCTCCGTCGAGAGCCGGCCGAAGTCGGAATAGGGATCCTGATAGAAACCCAGCTCCTTACCGAGCTGCTCGGCGTAGAGCCCCCAGCCCTCGACGTAGGCCGTGTATCCCCCGAAGCGGCGGAACTTGGGCAGGCCTTCGAGCTCCTGCGCAAAGGCGATCTGGAAGTGATGCCCGGGCGCGCCTTCGTGATACGAGATGCCCTCGACCTGCGCCTTCAGCACCTGGCGCATGTCGGAGAGGTTCACGTAATAGATACCGGGGCGAGAGCCATCGGGCGCCGGGATGTTGTAGAACGCTACCGGCGCCGTGGACTCCCGCCACGGCTCGACGGCTCGGACCTCGAGGGCGGCCTTCGGGAGACGGTGGAACAGCTTCGGCGCCGCGGCCATCACCTGATCGATCATGGCCTGCGCGTCCCTGAGATACGCCTGCTTCCCGGCCTCGGTGTTCGGATACTGCAGCTTCGGATCCGTCTTCACGTGCTGCATGAACTGCTGCAGCGTGCCCTTGAATCCGATCCGCTCCTTGATGGCCTCCATCTCGCGATGGATGCGCTCCACTTCCCGGAGTCCGATCTCGTGGATCTCGTCCGGCGTGAGATCCGTGGTCGTCGCGAGCCGCAGCGCGGCCGCGTAGTACTCGTCGCCCTGCGGCAGGCTCCAGGCGCCGTCATTGCCCTTCGCCTGCTTCGACAGCGTCTGCAGCGTCGCGAGCAGGTGCTCGTAGCCGCGCTTGAAGGGACCGGCAAGCGCCTCGCGGGCCTGCTCGATGAGCTCCTTCTTCGTCTCCTCCGGTGCATCGAGCGCCTCGACCTTCTTCCTGAAGTCCGCGAGCAGCGTGCTGTCCGGACCCTTGTCGAAGGGCGCGCCCGAGATCACCTTGCGCGCATCGGACATCACCGGCTCGAAGGTGAACTTCGGCGCGATGATGCCCATCTTCGCGCGCGCCTCGAGGCCTTCGGAGACTTCGCGCATCACGCGCTCCACTTCCGCAAGGCGCGAGACGTACGCGCGGGCGTCGTCGACGCTGTCCACCCGATGCTGATTGATCAGGAAGACCGGAATCTCCCCGGCAGGGCTCGAAGCGTTGGTGACGGGATGGCGATGCAGGCGCCACTTGAAGGCGAGTCGCTGACGCTCGACGGCTTTCTCGAAGAGCCGGTAGGACAACCGGCCCTGGGGACTCAGGCGCTCGGGATCGAACTGCGCCTTCATCTCCTCGAGATGCCGCTCCGCGAGCTCGAGCTCCTTGCGCGCGCCTTCGTCGGTGAAGTCGTTGAGCCGGTCGTAGTGCTTCTTGATGCCGAGCGCGGTGAGCGACTGCGGCTCGAGCTCCAGGCTCTCGTCGAAGGCGCGATCGAGGAATTCCAGGAGCCGCGCATCCTCCTGCGCTGCCGCGGCCGCCGCGTTCGGCTGCCTGTCCGCGTCCGCGGTCGTCGCAACGTCGCTGCTGCACGCGGCGAGCAACGACGCGGCGAGCACGAGGGTCGGGAAGATCCTTGTCTTGAGCATTTCCACTCCAGTTCGAGCTTTGAGATGGGCGGCAGTATGCCGCGCTTCGGCGTCTTTTTCCCCCCTGTGCTCACGTTGTCATGCAGGTTTCGGCGCCAGGTTCCCGAAGATGCAGCGACTCGTGAAACCCCGGCAGCGATTCTCGCCAGGCTGGTGCGGACGCCGACGGCCGGGCTAAGCTCGCGCGCCATGAGAATCGCGAAACCCCTCCTCCTCGTGGCGACGCCGATCGGAGTGCTCGCCGGACTGTATGAAGGCTACCGAGTCGCGGGCGGCCTGGTGATCCTGATGGCCGCGCTCCTGATCTTCGTGAGCGCCGCGATCGGCATGGTCGTGCTCACGATCCGCAGGGAACAGGCCGCGGAGCGCGCGGCGAAATCCGCGACGATCGACGAGCAGACGTGACCTGCGGCGGCCGCCGGACCGCGGGGACGCCTATTGCGGCGGAAGGATGACGTCGTCGCCCGGCACCCACGGGCGGATGCGCGGCGTTCCCGCAGCCGGCCAGTTCGGCTCTTCGGATCGTTCCACCGTCGCACCGAGCCTGCGAAGGAGCGCCGCGGTCTCGACCCGCCGCTCCGGAATGCGCTCGTTGAAGCCTTTCGGAATCCGCCCCAGCGCATAGTCGATGGGGCTGAGACCATTGCGGTCGAGCACGTCGAGCTCCGCGCCGTCCGCCACCAGGCGTTCGATGATGCGATGCCAGCCGCGCAGCGCCGCGGCATGCAGCGCCGTGTCGCCGAAGTTCGAACGGGCGTTCACGTCCGCGCCCGCGGCACGCAGCAGGTCGTATACCTCGAGCGCCTGATCTTCGGTGTAGAACGCACCGCGCGTCGGCGCATTGATCCATCCCTTGCCCGCTGCCGCCATCAGCGGCGTGTCGCCGTTCAGATTCGGCAGATCGGGCAGCGCACCGTGCTCGAGCAGGAGCTTCACCACCGGAATGTCGCCCGCCTTGGCCGCGCGGATGAGCGGCGTCGCGCCGATGTTGAGCAGCGGCTCGGTGTAGCGGTCGTACGGCACGTTCCTGTACGGCGGCCGGAGCTTGAGTTGCGCGTTGGGATTCGCGCCGCGCTCGAGGAGCATGCGGATGACCTCGAGGCCGCTGGTCTCGTCGAGCGGCGGCAGCTCCACTCGCTGGCCGAAAGGCAGCGTGTTCATGTCGACGGCCACATAGAGCGGCGTCTGACCGTAGAAGTCCCACTGATTGACGTCCGCACCGGATTCGATGAGGAGCTTCGCGAAGTCCCAGCGGATGTTGAGGAGCGCGAGGATGAGCGGCGTCACGCCGTCCGGATCCGGCAGATTGATGTCGGCACCGCCGCGCAGGAGCTCCCGCGCGCATTCGACACAGCCTTCGCGTGCTGCATAGAGGAGCGGCGTGAAGCCGCCGCGGTTCATGTCCTTCGGGCGGCCTTCCGCCGTGACGCGGCGCTGCCAGTCGCGCACCGTGGCGCGCGCGTTCACGTCCGCGCCATGCTTGATGAGCAGACGGATCATCGCCGGGTGGCCCTGCGCCGCGGCCCACATGAGCGCGGTCTGCCCGCCCCAGCGCTCGCGCGCGTTGACGTTGGCACCGCGCCTGATGAGGAGCTTCGCGGCCTCGACGTTGCCGGTGCGCGCGACGGCCATCAGAGCCGTCTGCCCTTCTGCATTGGGTGACTCGACGTCGGCTCCCGCATCGAGCAGCAGCTTCAACACGGCGGTGCTGCCGATGGCAGCGGCTTCGCCCATCGGTGTCGAGCCGTAACGGTTCTGCACGTTCACTTCGGCGCCGGCGCGGATCAGCGCTTCGACGAGCTCGGCATCGTCCCGATGCGCCGCCCAGTGCAGAGCCGTCGTGTCATCGACGTCGCGCACGTTCACATCGGCGCCCGAGCGGATCATCTCGAGCGCCTTTTCCCTCTCGCCCCGCTCGACCGCGCGCACGAGCGGCGGGCGCTCCGCACGCGCTGCTTCCTGCGCGGCATCCGCCGATGCCGGGACGTCCTCGGACACGGCCAGCGCCGGCGCGAGCAGCAGCACGCACGCGGCACGGACGAGTCTCGAGGCGACGCGGGTCATGACACCTCCGGAGAATTCGCTTCTTTCAGGCTGAGCAACGCTTCAACGGTCGGACTGCCCGACGGAACGCACGTGCATGATGTCGCAAGTCGCCGCGCCGGTCGAGCGGCCTCGTCGGCAGGCGGTGCTCAACGAACGGCCTGCGGCGGGACGTCGCGGCCGCGCTTCGCGTACACGTCCTGCACGCCTTCGTACGTGCGGCCCGTGGCCGGCCTCGCGCTCATCGCTTCGAACCAGCGCATGAGATGCGGGAAGTCCGCGAGCCGCTGTCCGTGCGATTCGTGCGGAACGATCCAGGGGTAGCAGGCGATGTCGGCGATCGAGAGCTCGCCTGCGATGAAATCCCGGTCGGCGAGCCGGCGGTCGAGCACGCCATAGAGACGGGCCGTCTCCTTCGTGTAGCGCTCGATCGCGTAGGGCACGCGCTCGGGTGCGTACACTCTGAAGTGACCGTTCTGGCCGGCCATGGGACCGAGGCCTGCCATCTGCCAGAACAGCCACTGCAGAACGTCCGCGCGCCCGCGCGGATCGGCCGGAATGAAGCGGCCGATCTTCTCGGCGAGATACAGCAGAATCGCACCCGACTCGAAGAGCGACAGTGGCGCGCCGCCGCCGGGAGGCTCGTGGTCGACGATCGCCGGGATGCGATTGTTGGGCGCGATCGCGAGGAACTCGGGCTTGAACTGCTCGCCGCGGCCGAGATCCACGGGGATCACGCGGTACGGAAGCTGCGCCTCCTCGAGGAACAGCTTCACCTTGAGCCCATTGGGCGTCGGCCAGTAGTAGAGGTCGATCATGCGGCACAGAGTGCCGCGGCGATTGGTACCGGTTAAGCACCACGTCCGGCTGATTTCAGGGTACCACCCTGAATCGTGGTCACGCGCGGAATGCGCCTGAGGATGGCGAGTGCCGCGTCGATGTCGTCCTCTGAAATGGTGCCGTATCCGAACAGCAGCCCCGGCGTACCGGGCCGCCCCGCGTAGTAGCGCCGCAGCGAATAGACGCCGACCCCGCGCTCCCGCGCCTTGTCGACGAAAGCCTCCATATCGACCGACGCATCTGCGAGCGCGCACAGATGGAGCCCTGCGGCCGACGGAACGGGATCGAGCCAGCCGCTGAAATGCGTTCGCAGTCCGTCGAGCAGCGCCGC
>QGVD01000111.1 GCA_003242685.1 Pseudomonadota bacterium
GGCATGGCGGGGTTGACAGGGGATTCCGGGCTGGGGGAGCCCGGGAGCGGGTGGGGGGGGCATTGGGCGGCGGCCAGGCGCAGCCCCTCCGCCCCGGGGCGGCGACGCTCCACGAGCCGCAGCTCCTGCTCCTCGACGAGCCGACGAGCGCGGTCGATCCTCAGAGCCGGCGCGACTTCTGGGAAAGCCTCTTCGCGCTCGCCGCGCGCGGCACGACGATCCTCGTCTCCACGCACTACATGGACGAGGCCGAGCGCTGTCACGGGCTCGCGATCCTGAACCAGGGCAGGGTGGTCGCCGAAGGGCCGCCTCAGCAGCTCATGGCGCGCCTGCCGATGCACGTGGTCGAGGTTCAGGCAGACGATGCGCAGGCGGCACGCCGCGCGCTGCACGGCCTGCCCGATGTGACGAGTCTCGCCCAGCTCGGTCTGCGGCTGCACGTGCTCGTCCGGCGCGAGGTGAGCGAGCCGGCGCGTCTCGTACGTCAGACCCTGGCCGCTGCCGGCGTCGAGGCGGAAGTCGAAGACGCGCGACCGAATCTCGAAGACGTGTTCGTGGCGGCGACACTGCCCGGCGCAGGGGCGCCATCCGGTAACGGCGCGGAGCGCGGGGGCACGGCATGAAGGGACTCCCGGCCTTCTTCGCGCGCGTGCGCGCCATCGCGGGCAAGGAGCTGCGCCAGCTCCGCCGCGATCGCCTCACCGGCGGCATGATCGTCGGCATTCCGCTCATGCAGATCCTGCTGTTCGGCTATGGGATCAACTTCGACGTGCGGGAGCTTCGTGCCGCGGTTGCGGATCTGGCCGGCACGTCGGCCTCGCGGGCACTGGTGGCGGATCTGCAGGCGACACAGGTCGTCGAGTTCGTGGCCGTCGCGAGCGATGCCCGGGAGCTGCGCAGAATGCTCGATGCCGGCGAAGTCTCCATCGCCCTCTACATCCCGCCCGATTTCGAGAGACGGCTGCTCGATCCCCGGCGTCCCGCCGCGCAGCTCCTGATCGACGGCACGGAGCCCGGCGTCGAGGCTGCCGCCCGCGGCCTCGCCGCACTGCCGCTGACCGCGCGAGGCGTGACGCCCGGGCCCACGACACGCGAGCTCGAGGTGCAGGTCGAGTACAACCCCGAGCGGCGCACGGCCGTGCAGATCGTCCCGGCGCTCATCGGCGTGATCCTCAGCATGACCATGGTCATCTTCACGGCCATCGCCCTCGTGCGGGAGCGTGAGCGCGGCAATCACGAGCTGCTGATCACGACGCCGGTGAAGCCGGTGGAGATCATGATCGGCAAGCTCCTTCCTTATGTGTTCGTCGGCCTCATCCAGACGACCCTGATCCTCGTGACGGGAATTCTCCTGTTCGACGTTCCCTTCAGCGGCCGCGTGTGGGAGCTCTACGCCGGCGCGAGCCTGTTCATCGCCGCGACGCTGGCCATGGGGCTGCTGATCTCCACCGTGGCACGGACTCAGTTCCAGGCCATGCAGCTCGGTTTCCTGACGATGCTGCCGTCGATCCTGCTGTCGGGGTTCATGTTTCCCTTCGACGGCATGCCCTGGATCGCCCGGGCGATCGCGCAGGTGCTGCCGCTGACGCATTTCAACGACATCGTCCGGGGAGTCGTCCTGCGCGGGGCCGACCTCGCATCGCTCTCCTGGCCGCTCACCAAGCTGGCGATCTTCCTCGTCGTCGCCCTGGCGCTCGCGGCGCTTCGCTTCCGGAAACGGCTCGGTTGACCTGCGTTCGCAGGACCGTGACGGGCCGAGTTGCGCCTGTCGGGGCGCGCCATTAGAGTCGCACAGCTTTTTTGCCGGCCCGTCACCGCCCGGGCAGTTTCCAGTTCCAGGTCGCCGCAGCCGATGACCAGTACTGAATCGTGGATCGTCCATAAGTTCGGTGGATCGAGCGTCGCCGACGCCGACTGCTTCCAGCGCGTCGCGGCGATCGTCGAGTCGCAGAAGGAGCCGCGTCTCGCGGTGGTTCTCTCGGCCTGCCGTGGCGTCACCGACGCGCTGCTGCGCCTCGTCGCGCTCGCCGAGGCGCAGGACGACGGCTACAGGGGCGAGCTCGGGCAGATTCGTGCCCGGCACGCCGCCATTGCCGAGGCGGTGCTGCGGACGGAAGCGGCACGCCGCTACCTCGCCGCTTTCGAACGGGATTGCCACGACATCGAAGGCATCCTGCACACCGTGAAGCTCACCCGCGCGGCCGCGCGCAACGTGAGCGACCTCATCGTCGGCTACGGCGAAATCTGGTCCACGCGGCTCTTCCATCAGATGCTCGAGGAGCGCGGCCGGCGCCCCGGCGTGGTGCAGTGGATCGACGCGCGTCAGGCGGTGGTGGTGGAGTGGGGCGCACTGGGACCGGCCGTGCAGTGGGCTGAGTCGGAAGCGAAGCTCCGGGAGCTGGTCGCGCCCGACTTCAGGGGCACCCTCGTCATCACGGGCTTCATCGCTTCGGACCGCCGCGGTGTCCAGACGACGCTCGGCCGCAATGGAAGCGACTTCTCCGCGTCGATCTTCGGCGCGCTGCTCGGCGCGCGCGAGATCCACATCTGGACCGACGTGGACGGCGTCCTGTCGGCCGACCCGCGTCGCGTGCCCGACGCGCAGGTGATCGACTCGCTGTCGTACAACGAGGCGATGGAGCTCGCGTACTTCGGCGCCAAGGTGATTCACCCGCAGACGATGGCTCCGGCCGTCCGGCGGGGCATTCCGATCTGGATCCGCAACACCTTCGCGCCCGAGAAGCCGGGTACGCTCATCTGCGCGCACCCGGATTCCGACCTGCCGGTCAAGGGCATCACCAGCATCGAGGAGATCGCGCTGGTGAACCTCGAAGGCGCAGGAATGATCGGCGTGCCCGGCACGGCATACCGTCTGTTCGGCGCGCTGCGCGAGGAAGGGATCTCCGTGATCCTCATCTCGCAGGGGAGCTCCGAGCACTCGATCTGCTGCGCGGTGCCGCAGTCCCAGGCCGAGCGCGCGGCAGAGGTCGTGCGCGCCGCCTTCGACCGCGAGCTCAAGGAGGGCCAGATCCAGAGCGTGGACGTCGACAAGGATCTCGCGATCCTCGCGGTGGTCGGCGACGGCATGGCGGGCACGCCGGGCGTCGCGGCGAAAGTCTTCAACGCGCTGGGGAACACCGGCGTGAACGTGCGCGCCATCGCGCAGGGTGCGTCCGAGCGCAACATCTCGGTCGTGATCGAGAGCCGCAACACGACGCGCGCTCTGCGCGCGGTGCACGCGGGCTTCTATCTCTCACCCCACACCATCTCCATCGGCGTCATCGGACCCGGGACGGTGGGGCGCGTGCTGCTCGACCAGCTCGCCTCGCAGAGCGCGCGGCTGCGCGAGCAGTTCAAGCTCGACCTGCGCGTCCGCGGCATTCTCTCCTCGAGCCGCATGGCGCTCGCGGACGGCGGAATCGATCTCACGCGCTGGCGCCAGGAGTTCGAGGAGCGCTCGGTGCCGGGCGACCTCGCGCGCTTCGTGGAGCACGTGCGCGTCGACTACCTGCCGCACACCGTGCTGATCGACTGCACGGCGAGCGAGGCGGTGGCGCGCAACTACCGCGACTGGCTCGCAGCCGGCATCCACATCGTGACGCCGAACAAGAAGGCGAACAGCGCCGAGTGGTCGTACTACCGCTCGCTGCAGGAGGCGCGCCGCTCGAGCGGCGCCCATTACCTCTACGAGGCGACGGTGGGCGCGGGCCTGCCCGTCATCCACACGCTGCGCGATCTGCGCGAGACGGGCGACGAGATCACGAGCATCGAGGGCATCTTCTCCGGCACGCTCGCGTATCTCTTCAATGTCTACGACGGGCGCACGCCGTTCTCCGAGATCGTGCGCGACGCGAAGCAGCGCGGCTACACCGAGCCCGATCCGAGGGACGACCTGTCGGGCATGGACGTCGCGCGCAAGCTCATCATTCTCGGGCGCGAGATGGGTCTCAAGCTCGATCTCGCGGACGTGAAGGTGGAGAGCCTCGTTCCGCGCGGGCTGGAGGAAGGTTCGATCGACGACTTCCTGGCACGCCTGCCACAGTACGACGCCGCGATGCGCGACCGTTTCGAGAGCGCGCGTTCGCGCGGCCGGGTGCTGCGCTACGTCGGACGGCTCACGGCGGAGGGAGAGGCCACTGTCGGCGTGGTCGAGCTCGACGCGAAGCATGCGTTCGCCAACATCGCGCTCACGGACAACGTGGTGCGCTTCGCGACGAGCCGCTACTGCGACAATCCGCTCATCGTGCAGGGCCCGGGCGCCGGGCCCGAAGTGACGGCCGGCGGCGTGTTCGCCGATCTGCTGCGCCTGTCCGCCTATCTGGGAGCCCGACTGTGACGCCTCCGGCAGCCATTTCCGATGCCACCTCGGCTCCGGCAGGATCGCGCTCCGCGAGCGAGCGGGCGGTCACGGCGTTCGCTCCTGCGTCCGTCGGGAACGTCGCGATCGGCTTCGACATCCTCGGTTTCTCTGTTGACGCGCTGGGGGACAGGGTGACCCTGCGTCGGATTCCCGAGCGCAGCGTGCGCATCCGTGCGATACGCGGCGTCGCGGGCGAGCTGCCGCTCGATGCCGAGCGGAACACCGCGGGCCGTGCGCTGCTCGCGATGCAGGACGCGCTCGGCCTCGATTTCGGTTTCGAGATGGAGATCGACAAGGGCATACCGCTCGGCTCGGGGCTCGGCGGCTCGGCCGCGTCCGCAGTGGCGGCGGTCGTCGCTGGAAACGCGCTGCTTCCACAGCCCTGCACGAAGCTCGAGCTCCTCAAGTTCGCGATGCAGGGCGAGGCGGTCTCGAGCGGCTCCATGCACGTCGACAACATCTCGCCGTCGCTCTTCGGCGGACTCGTGCTCACCGTGGGCATCGAGCAGCCGCGGGTCAAGCAGATTCCGGTTCCCGCGGGCGTGCGTGCGATCATCGTTCATCCGCACATGTTCCTGTCCACCAAAGCGGCGCGCGCGATCCTCAAGCGCACCGTGGATCTCTCGGACTTCGTCTGGCAGACGGCGAATCTCGCGGGCTTCATCTCGGGCTGCTACACCGACGATCTCGATCTCATCCGCGAATCGCTGCAGGACGTCGTGATCGAGCCGCAGCGCGAGAAGCTCATTCCGGGCTGCCAGGACGTGCGGCGCCGTGCGATCGAAGCGGGTGCGCTCGGCTGCTCCATCTCCGGCGCGGGCCCGACGATGTTCGCCTGGGCTACGGAGGACCGCGCGCAGGCCGTGCGCGATGCCATGCGCGAGGCCTTCTCGCGCCATGCGACACAGGTGGACGACTGGATCGTCGAGATCCGCGCCGACCGCGGCGCGCGCGTGATCGACGCCTGAGGAACCGGAATGATCGACGCTCCCGCGGACATGCTCTTCGTCAGCACCCGCAACTCTTCGCTCACGGCTCGCTTCAGTGAAGCGCTCGCGCAGGGACTGGCGCCGGACGGCGGACTGTACGTGCCGACGGCGTGGCCGGAGGTGCGGCTCGAAGAGCTGCCCGACGCCTCGGATCTGCCAGCGCTCGCGCACGCCGTGCTGAGGCCCTTCCTCAGGGGTGACCGTCTCGCGGACGAGCTGGGCGCCATCACGCGCGAGGCCTTCAGCTTTCCCGCGCCGCTCGTTCCGCTCGGTGAAGGCGCGAAGCTCGCGGTGCTCGAACTCTTCCACGGGCCGACCGCGGCGTTCAAGGATTTCGGCGCGCGCTTCCTCGCCGCGAGCCTGACGCGGCTGCGCAAGGGCAGTGCGCGACCGCTGCGGATCCTCGTCGCGACCTCCGGGGACACCGGCGGGGCGGTCGCCGCCGCCTTTCACCGCCGGCCGGGCATCGAGGTCGCGGTGCTGTTTCCGAAGGGGCTCGTTTCGCCTGTTCAGGAGCGCCAGCTCACCTGCTGGGGCGAGAACGTGCGCTCCTTCGCCGTGCGCGGCACGTTCGACGACTGTCAGCGCATGGTCAAGGAAGCGTTCCTCGACCCGGTGCTGCGCGAGCGCAGCGAGCTGTCGTCCGCCAACAGCATCAATCTCGGCCGGCTCCTGCCGCAGATGGTCTACTACGTCGCCGCGAGCCTCAGGGTCTGGCGGGAGCACGGCGAGCGCGCGAACTTCGTGATACCGAGCGGGAATCTCGGCAACGCGCTCGCGTGCATCTGGGCGCGCAGGATCGGACTCCCCATCGGCGAAGTCGTCCTCGCGCACAACGCGAACCGCACGGTCCCCGACTTCCTGGAGACCGGCGAGTGGCGGCCGCGGCCGAGCGTCGCGACGCTCGCCTGCGCGATGGACGTCGGTAATCCGAGCAACATGGAGCGGCTGCGCGCGTTGTACCCTCGGCTCGAGGAGCTGCGCGCGGCGGTGAGCGCGTACTCCGTCGACGACGATCAGATCCGTGCGCGGATCCGCGCGGGCTGGCAGCGATTCGGCCAGGTGTGGTGCCCGCACACGGCGACGGCGGCCGAAGCCTACGAGCGGCTCGGTCCTGAACGGCAGGCGCGGCGCTGGATCCTGGTGGCGACGGCGCACCCGGCCAAGTTCCCCGAGACGGTGGAGCCGCTCATCGGAGAGAAGGTGACGCCGCCGCCGGCGCTCGCGGAGCTGCTGTCGCGGCCGACGTCGTTCACCGAGATCGACGCCGACCTCGGTGCGCTGCGTGCCGTGCTGACGTGAGGGAACGACGATGGAGGCGCTCAGAAACGTACCTCCGACGACGTGGCTGATCATCGGCGGCGCCGGGCTGCTCGCCTCGGGAACGGTCCTGCTCTGGCGCCGGTATCGCCTGTATCGCGCGCGCAAGGCGCTGCACGCCACCATCACGGCGGCGGCGTTCGATCACCTCGTCGACGAGGCCGGCCCGCACGGCATGGCGGGCCCCTCCCCCTGGGAGTTCCTTTTGCT
>QGVD01000158.1 GCA_003242685.1 Pseudomonadota bacterium
GCAGGGGTGCGGCAAAAGTTCCGCGGCTCCCGCCCCCGGCGGCCTCCTCGGGCGGCCCCTGGTCCGGCTCGACTTCGCCGGCCCTTACAGCAAGGGGCAGGGCGAGTCGGAGAAGAACCTGCGCGAGTCGCTGCGCACCGCACAGAGCCTGGCGCCGTGCGTGCTCTGGATCGACGAGATAGAGAAGTCGCTCGCATCCGGCGACGGCGACAGCGGCGTCTCGCGGCGCGTGCTCGGGACGTTTCTCACGTGGCTCGCCGAGCCTCGTCCGGGCGTCTTCATCGTCGCGACCGCGAACGACATCGGCGCGCTGCCGCCCGAGCTCGTCCGCAAGGGACGCTTCGACGAGATCTTCTTCGTCGACCTGCCGGACCGCGCCGCGCGTGCCCAGATCCTCGGCATCCACGCGCGCAGGCGCGGGATCATGCTGACCGAAGCGGAGCTCGATCAGCTCGCCCGTCGCAGCGAGGGTTTCTCGGGTGCGGAGCTGGAGCAGGCCGTCGTCGCGGCGCTCTACAGCGCCCATGCGCACGGGCTACCGGTGGGCGCGGCGCTCATCGCGCGCGAGCTGCAAGCCACCAGGCCGCTCGCCGTCGTCATGGCGGAAGAGGTCGGCGCGCTGCGCGCGTGGGCGAGCGGCCGCACGGTGCCGGCCGACTGAGCTTCCGGCTCCCGCCGTCTTCCCGACTCAACCGGCAGTGCCCGGACGCGCGGCGGTGCGGCCGGTGCCGACCTCTTCGAGCAGCCGGTGCAGCACTTCCGGATCGGCCGGCTTGGTGAGGTGGTGGTCGAATCCCGCCTCTGCCGCTTTCCTTCGGTCCTCGGCCTGTCCCCAGCCGGTGATCGCGATCAGCACGACGTCGCGGCCGCCCGGCAGCGCACGGATCGCGCGTGCCGCGTCGTAACCGTTCATGCGCGGCATGCCGATGTCGAGGAACACCACGTCCGGCCGGAACCGCTGCACTTCTTCGACCGCTGCCGCGCCGTCGTACACCGTGCGGATCTCATGACCCGATGCCTGGAGCAGCAGCGACAGGCTCTCCGCCGCATCGACGTTGTCGTCCGCCACGAGGATGCGGCGTCCGTGCCTCGCGCCTGGTGAAGCTTCAGCCTGCCGAGGCGGATCGTGCATCGGATCGTCGGCCGGCGCGGACGAGGCGACGGGCAGGCTCACGAGGAACTCGCTCCCCTGCCCGGACCCGGCACTGCGCGCCTCCACGCTCCCGCCGTGCAGCTTCACCAGCCGTTCCACGAGCGTGAGCCCGATGCCCAGCCCACCCTGCCGGCGCTCGAGCGTGGAGTCGGCCTGAGTGAAGAGATCGAACACTCGCGGCAGCAGCTGCGGCGCGATGCCCTCGCCAGTGTCGCGCACGCTCACCACCACCTCATCTCCCTCGCGCCATGCGCTCAGCCAGATCCGGCCGCCCGGCGCGGTGTACTTCGCCGAGTTGTCGAGCAGATTGACGATGACCTGGGACATCCGGGTGACGTCGACGAGGAGCTCCACGGGCTCGGCGAGCTGCGACACGGTGAGCTCGTGGCGCGCGGCCTCGATCGCCGGACGTGCGGCCTCGACAGACTGCTGCAGCAGGACGTCGAGACGGATTCGCTCCTTGTGCAGGACGATGCGCCCCAGCGTGATGCGCGAGACGTCGAGCAGATCGTCGATCATCCGCGTCATGTGCCCCACCTGCCGGCCGATGATCTCCTGCACGCGCTCGATCTCACTCGACTGCTGTGCCGTCCTGCGCAGCAGCTCCACCGCATTGCGGATCGGCGCGAGCGGATTCCTCAGCTCGTGGGCGAGCGTGGCCAGGAACTCGTCCTTGGAACGATCGGCCGTGTTAGCCTCCCCGAGGTTTTCTCCACC
>QGVD01000112.1 GCA_003242685.1 Pseudomonadota bacterium
GCGTTACCTCGAGCTCACGGGCCGTCCGCGCGAGCACATCGAGCTCGTCGAAACCTACGCGAAGGCGCAGGGCCTCTGGCGTCATGCCGGAGCGCCCGCCGCTCAGTACACCGACGTTCTCGAGCTCGAACTTTCCACCGTCGAGCCGAGTCTCGCCGGTCCGCGGCGGCCGCAGGATCGCGTGCCGCTGACGGCCGCGAAGGGCGTGTATCAGGCGAACCTGCGTAAAGTGACCGAAGAGCGCGCGCAGCGTAATCCCGGCGCCACCGGCGTCGCGCGCGTCACGCTCGACGGCGAGACCTTCGAGCTGCGCGACGGTGCGGTGGTGATCGCCGCCATCACGAGCTGCACGAATACATCGAACCCCTCGGTCATGATCGCGGCGGGCCTGCTGGCCCGTAACGCGGTACGCAAGGGCCTGAAGCGCAAGCCCTGGGTGAAGACCTCACTCGCACCGGGCTCCCGCGTGGTGACCGACTACTACCAGCGCGCGGGGCTCCTCAAGGACCTCGAGGCGCTCGGGTTCCACCTCACCGGCTACGGCTGCACGACCTGCATCGGCAACTCGGGTCCGCTGCGTCCCGAGATCTCCGAGGGCATCCGCTCGGGCGATCTCGTCGCCTGCTCCGTGCTCTCGGGCAATCGCAACTTCGAAGGCCGCGTGCATCCCGAGGTGCGCTTCAACTTCCTCGCCTCGCCGCCGCTCGTCGTCGCCTACGCGCTCGCCGGTACGCTCGACCTCGACCTGACGACGGAGCCGCTCGGTATCGGCAGCGACGGCAAGCCGGTGTACCTCGCCGACATCTGGCCCTCGGATACCGAGATCCAGCAGACGATCCTCGGCAACATCGACTCGAAGATGTTCCGCGAGCGCTACGCGCACGTGTACGAGGGCGACGAGAACTGGCGTGCGATCAAGGTTCCGACGGGCAAGCTGTACTCGTGGGATCCGGCTTCGACGTACGTGCGCAATCCGCCGTACTTCGAGGGCATGAGCCGCGAGCCGGGCACCGTCACCGACATCCGCGGAGCACGCGTGCTCGCGCTGCTCGGCGACTCCGTCACGACGGACCACATCTCACCGGCGGGCAGCATCGCGAAGTCGAGCCCCGCCGCGCGCTACCTCATCGAGAACGGCGTCGATCCGAAGGACTTCAACTCCTACGGCTCGCGGCGCGGCAACCACGAGGTGATGATGCGCGGCACGTTCGCGAACATCCGCCTGCGCAATCTCCTCGTGCCGGGCACCGAAGGCGGCGTGACGATCCACCTGCCGAGCGGCGAGCAGATGTCCATCTACGACGCCGCCATGCGCTACAAGAGCGAGGGCACGCCGCTCATCGTCATCGCGGGCCGCGAGTACGGCACCGGCTCCTCGCGCGACTGGGCCGCGAAGGGCACGATGCTGCTCGGCGTGAAGGCGGTGATCGCGGAGAGCTTCGAGCGCATCCACCGCTCGAACCTCATCGGCATGGGCGTGCTGCCGCTGCAGTTCCTGCCGGGCCAGAACGCGCAGTCGCTCGGACTCACGGGTCACGAGATCTTCGACATCACGGGGCTCGCGGCCGGTGCGACTCAGACGGTGACCGTCGAGGCGCGGCGTCCGGGCGGCGACGCGGTGCGCTTCGAGGCGCGCGTGCGCATCGACACGCCGAAGGAGCGCGAGTACTACCGTCACGGCGGCATTCTGCAGTACGTGCTGCGGCAGCTCGCCGCCTCGGGTCGCGCTGCCTGAGCGCGACCTGCGCCTCGGGCCGCGCAGGCCCGAGGCCATCGACGGCCGCGCGGCGGTGACCTGGAGTTCGTGACCCCGGCAGCCATGAGCTCACCGCAGACGACCGCATCCGAGGAAGCGGCAGCCTCCGGCGCCCAGCTCGTCGTGTTCGACCTCGACGGCACGATCACGCGTCACGACACGCTCGTGCCCTACGTCTTCGGCTTCCTGTGGCGGCGTCCGTGGCGTTTCGCGGGGCTCCCACGCGTACTGCCGGCGCTCCTGCGTTTCCTCCTGCGGCGTGCGGGTCTCGGCGAGGTGAAGGGCGCGTTCATCCGCAGCACGCTGGGCGGCTGCACGCGTGCCGAGCTGCAGGCATGGACCGAGCGTTTCGTGCCGCGGCTGCTCGAGCGCGGTGTGTTCGCCCATGCGCTGGAAGCGATCGCGCAGCACCGCCGCGACGGCGACCGGCTCGTGCTCATGAGCGCGAGCCCCGAGCTCTATGTCCCCGAGATCGCACGGCGCCTCGGCTTCGATGAATGCATCTGCACCCGGCTGCGCTGGAACGGCGATCGTCTGCACGGTGAGCTCGACGGCGAGAACTGCCGCGGCGACGAGAAGACCCGCTGTTTCCGGCTGCTGCGCGAGCGCCACACCGGCATGCGTACCGTGGCCTACGCGAACGGCCCCTCCGACCTCGATCACCTCGAGCTCGCAGACCGGGCCGTGCTGGTGAACGGCGAAGCATGGACGCGTGTCAAAGCGAGCGAGCGGGGCATTCAGTGCGCCGACTGGCGCTGACTTCGCCGTCAGGCCTGATTTAAGCTCCGTTCCCGGCGGCGCGGCTGCGGCCGGCGGGTGGCACCGCCCTGCCCCGCGCGAAGCTGCCGCCTGGCGAGCCGACGTCCGACCGGAGGTCCTCGATGTCGAAGTACAGACCGCGCAGAATTCTCCCGTCCGAGATCACGCCGCCCGAAGTGTTCTTCGACCGCCGGAGGCTCCTCGCCGCCGCACTGGCTGGCGGCGCCTCGGCCCTGCTGCCGGCTGCCGAGCCGTCTCAGGCGCAGCCGGGGCAGCTCAGGTACACGCGCAACACGCGCTACTCCACTTCCGAGCCGCCGAACGACTACGAGGACATCACGAACTACAACAACTTCTACGAGTTCGGGACGGAGAAGTCGGATCCCGCACGCAACGCCGGCTCGCTGCGCACACATCCGTGGACCGTGACGGTTTCCGGCGAAGCCGAGGTCACAGGGCAGTTCGCGCTGGAGGACATCCTCAAGCCCCATCCGCTCGAGGAGCGCATCTACCGCCTGCGCTGCGTCGAAGCCTGGTCGATGATCATTCCGTGGGTCGGCTTTCCGCTCGCCGACCTCCTCAAGCGCTTCAAGCCGACGTCGAAGGCGAAGTACGTCGAGTTCCGCACGCTGCACGATCCGAAACAGATGCCCGGGCAGCGCTTCCGGGTGCTCGACTGGCCCTACGTCGAAGGCCTGCGCATCGACGAGGCGATGCATCCGCTCACGTTCATCGCGGTCGGCGTGTACGGACGCGTGCTGCCCAATCAGAACGGCGCGCCGCTGCGGCTCGTCGTGCCCTGGAAGTACGGCTTCAAGAGCATCAAGTCGATCGTCAGCATCCGCTTCACCGAGAAGCAGCCGCTCAACAGCTGGCACGTCGCGCAGCCCGACGAGTACGGCTTCTACGCGAACGTGAATCCGAACGTCGATCATCCCCGCTGGAGCCAGGCGACCGAGCGGCTGATCGGCCGCGGCTTCTTCGCGAAGCGGCAGCCGACGCTGATGTTCAACGGCTACGCCGAGGAGGTTGCGCACCTCTACAGCGGCATGGACCTGCGCCGCTACTTCTAGCGGCCGTGCGCTGCCGATGCGCGTCGAGAGCCGCTACCGCCTCGTCTACAAGCCGCTGGTGTTTCTCGCGTGCAGCGCGCCCTTCGTGCTGCTCGTCGCCGGCGCGTTCGAGGTGCTCGGTCGGGACCTGGGCCCCGATCCCGTCGAGTACATCCTGCACTCGACCGGCAAGACCGCGCTCAATCTCCTGCTGATTACCTTGCTCGTGACGCCCGCCCGTCAGCTCGGCGGCTGGCCGCACCTCGTTCGCCTGCGGCGGATGCTCGGGGTGTTCTCTTTCTTCTACGCGGCCCTGCACGTGCTCACGTACGCGGTGCTCGATCTCGGGCTCGATTTCGCGACGCTGGGCGAGGACATCGTCAAGCGCCCCTACATCACGGTCGGGTTCACCGCGCTCGTCATTCTCCTCGCGCTCGCCGCGACCTCGACGAACGGCATGATGCGCCGTCTCGGAAGGCGCTGGCAGAAGCTGCATCGGCTGGTGTACGTGGCGGCCATTCTCGGCGTGTGGCACTTCTGGTGGCAGGTGAAGGCCGACATCCGGGAGCCGCTTCTCTACGCCGCCATGCTCGCCGTGCTGCTCGGATATCGCGTCGTCCGCAGCCGCACCGCGCGCGAGCTCGCGCGCCGCTTCACCGAGGCGCGCACGTCCGCCCCGCCCAGCGAAAGTCCCTGAGCGCCGCGCGTCCCGACGCGCTTCGTGCGCGCCGGCGCCTCACATCGACGTGCGGATCTGCCAGAGCTCCGGGAAGAACTTCAGCTCGAGCGCCTTCATGAGGTACGACACGCCGCTCGTGCCGCCGGTGCCCGGCTTGTAGCCGATGATGCGCTCGACCGCCTTGACGTGATTGAACCGCCAGAGCTGGAACTTGTGGTCGAGATCGACGAGCCGCTCGGCGAGCTCGTAGAGATCCCAGTCCTTCTCCGAGTTGTGGTAGACGGCGAGCCACGCGCCGGCCACCTGCTTGCTCGCGCGGTAGGGCTCGCTGAAATCGCGCGAGAGATACTCCTCGGGGATGCCGTAGCCGCGCCGGCTCAGGAGACGCAGCACCTCGTCGTAGAGAGAAGGCGCCTCGAGCGCATGACGGAGCGCCGCATACGCCTTCGGATCGCGCTCGTGCACGGCGATCATCTGCGCGTTCTTGTTCCCGAGCTGGAACTCGAGCAGCCGGTACTGCACCGACTGGAAGCCGGAGGATCTTCCGAGCGCGTTGCGGAACGCCGAGTAGTCCGACGGCGTCATCGTGGAGAGGATGTCCCACGTCGCGAGCAGCTGCTGCTGCACGCGCGAGATGCGGCTCAGCATCTTGAACGAGGGATCGAGGTCGTCGCGGCGCACGCACTCGAGCACGCCCTGCAGCTCGTGCCGGAACAGCCGCATCCAGAGCTCCGACGTCTGGTGGATGATGATGAACATCATCTCGTCGTGCTCGCTCGTGAGCGGCTGCTGCGCGTCGAGGATCTTGTCGAGCTGCAGGTACTCGCCGTACGAGAGCGAGGAGCCGAGATCCCAGTACACCGGCTCGTCGCTGAGATCGACCTGCTCGGTCTTGTCGTAGCGTCGCGTGCTCATGATCCGGTCCTTCGCGCCATGCGCGCGTGTGAGATGCCGATGCTCCGCGTCTCGCCGATTGCGCTTCAGGGATGCTCGCCGAACACCCAGGATGGTACACGCCGCCAGCCGTCGAGCAATTCGCGGTCGAGGGCACGGTAATCGGGACAGTAGCGCGCCACGCACTGCCAGAAGCGCCGCGAGTGATTCATGTGGCGCGTGTGTGCGAGCTCATGGATGAGGAGATACCGCACGACCTCCGGCCGCTGGAAGAGCAGGCAGCAGTTGAGGCTGATCGTGCCCCGCACGGAGCAGCTTCCCCAGCGCGAACGCTGGCGGCGCACGCTGACGCGCGCGTACTCGAAACCGAGCTCGCGCGCACAGGATGCCAGCGCCTCGCCGAGGACGACGCGGCCGCGCTCGAGGAGCCAAGCGCGCAGCGCCTGCCGCATCTCGCGCGGTCCCCCCGACGTGCCGCAGAGACTCAGGAGCCCCGGTGCCGTCGCGCGGGCACGCGGCCGCCCCGGGCCGCCGGCGAGATGCACGCGCCAGACCTCGCCGCACGCGGGCAGCTCGATCTGCTGCGGCGGAAACGGATCCGGCGGACGCGCGTGCCGGCGCACCTCGAGGCGCTTGCGCTCGATCCATTCGCGGTGCTGCTCGACGAAGCGCTGCACCTGACGCGCGGAGACGCGCGGAGGAACGACGACTTCCACGCGTCCCGAGAGCAGCACCCGCACGGTCAGCCTTCGTGCGCGGCGGCTTTCGCGCACGACCCACTCTCCGGCGGCGTCCCGGTCGGACCACAGTGCTAGCTGTGACACGCCGGCGTCGAACAGTTTCATACCGGTGCTCCACTGCACGAAGCGACGCGGTCCGCGCCGCCTTCGACGGCGGACGCGGGGACCGGAAGCGGCTGAGAAAGACTCCACGAACGCATCGGTGCTCGCTGCATCATAGCAGCGCAGGAACGCAGCGGTGGGCAGACGCGAACGCCGGCATTCGTTACGATCCCGCCCTTTCCGAAGCCCTGCGAGTGTCCGCCCGACCATGCGCTTCTTCAGCGACAACGCCGCCACTGCCTGCCCCGAGATCCTCGCCGCGATTCAGGAGGCCAATCGAGGGCTCGAGAAGGCCTACGGCGACGATCCCTGGACGCAGAGGCTCGACGCCGTCTTCGGCGAGTACTTCGGAACGGAAGTGAAGGTGTTCCCCGTGGCGACGGGAACGGCGGCGAACGCTCTCGCGCTATCGACCATCACCCCGCCCTACGGCGCGGTGTTCGCTCACGAGGAGGCGCACATCATCCGTGATGAATGCGGTGCGCCCGAGTTCTTCTCGGGGGGCGCACGGCTCGTGCCGGTTCCCGGCGCCGACGGGAAGCTCACGTGCTCGAGCCTGAGCGCCGCGCTCGCGGCGAATCCGGTTTCCGTGCATACGGTGCAGCCCGCGGCCGTCTCGCTCACGCAGCTCACGGAGCTCGGCACTGCGTACCGTCCTGAGGAGATCGCGGCAGTCGCCGAGCTCGCGCATGGTCATGGCCTGAAGGTGCACATGGACGGCGCGCGCTTCGCCAA
>QGVD01000113.1 GCA_003242685.1 Pseudomonadota bacterium
TTGTCTTGTGTTCGGATTCGTCCAAGGGGGGGGCCTGTGGCCAGGGAATTCCCGTGGCGGTGCTCGCCACGTTTCTGGCCGCAGGCCAGGCCGTCGCGCAGGAACGCGGCGAGCGCTTCAGCTACAGCTACGCCGAGCTCGGCTATTTCTCGAGCGACCGCGACGACATCACGACGAACGGACTGGGCGTGCGTGCCTCGTACGCGATCGCTCCGCAGCTTCACCTGTTCGCGGACTACATCGATCTCAAGGGTGAGTTCGGTCCGTTCAACGCCGACCGCGAGACGATCCGCATCGGTGCCGGGGTCAACTGGCCGAGCAATCGCAATCTGGATCTCATCGGCCGCGTCGCCTACGTGAGCTCCGACCTGGACTTCAACGCGCCGGGACTCGCCGGCGCCGATGAGGACGGCGTCGGGGTCGAGGTGGGAGTGCGGCACCGTGCCTCGAGCCGTCTCGAGATCACCGGAACGGTGGAATACGTGCGGTTCGACGGCGACGAGGACGACACCTCGCTCAATCTGGGCGCCCGCTACTACTTCGATCGGAGATGGGCGGGCGCCTTCGACATCGCCTACAGCGACGGCAACCCGACCTTCATGTTCGGCGCACGCTACGACTTCGGCCGCTGAGGCGGCCCGTGCGCGGCCCCGCTCAGCCCATCAGCACGGTGGTGCCGTAGCTGTCGAAGCCGTGGATGGCACGCCGGTAGGCATTGTGCACCAGGCGCTCGGCGACCTTGTCGGTGCGCGGCGAGAGCAGCATGCGCAGCACGACGTCGTCGGCCGGACGCGCGGCATCCTCGGCGAGGAGCTGCTCGATCACGCGCGTGATCCGGTGCACCAGCTCGTTCGTGAAGCGCAGATGCGCGGTGTCGTGCACCTGATCGGCGCCGGGTCCGTAGGTGCCTCGTGCCTCTTCCGCGAGCTCGTGCAGAAAAAGATTGAGCAACCTCGCCTTGTCGAGCAGGCTCAGCTCGGTGAAGTACTCGATCTCCGACTGCAGGTTCACGGTCGTCCCTCCCCGTCTGCCTCACGCCGGGAAGAAATCGATCGGTTTGGTCAGGGTCACCGGCTCCACGTCCTTCGGCTCGAAGCGGAACAGGCGCACGCGCGCCACGATCTTGCGCTCGAGCTCGGGGTCGCCCAGCTCGCTCGAAACGACCCGGCACATGGTGACCTCGCCGCTCGGCGCGATGGTGAACTCGAGAACCATCTTGCCCTGCAGATCGGGCCGCTCGCGCAGCGCGCGACTGTAGAGCGCGTAGATCGCGCCCTTGTTGCGGTCGAACACGAGCTCGATCTCCTCGCGGCTGCGCGTCGCCTTGCCGCCGCTGCCCTGGCGTCCGCCGCCGTCCGCCGTGGCCGAGCCGCCGCGCTCGGCGAAGGGCACGTTCACCTGCGTCGTCGAGTGGCCGCCGAGATTGCCGGCGCCGCTGCCGAAGCCGCGGCTCTGCCCGGCCATGCTGATTCCGCCGCTCGATGCGCCGACCTTTGAGGTGATGAGCGAGCGCTCGGCGCGTGACGGTCCGTCGACCGCGCCGATCGTGTTCTGCGTAGCTGCGAGCTGCTCCCGCGTGACCTCGAACTGCTGGCGGATGTCCGCCAGATCGTCCTGGAACGCGAGCAGACCGGCACGTGCCGCACGCTCACGTGCGCTCGGACGCGGTCGCGTGGTCTGCGGCTCGGGAGTGGGCGTCGGCCGCACCTGCTCCTGCGGCTTCGGCTGCTCGATCTCCTGCGGCGGAGGCGGTGGAGGCGGCGGCGGAAGCTCGCGCTCGATGACGATCTTCGCGAGCCGCGGCGGCAGCGCCGGTTTCACCGTGGGCGGCGGTTCCGGAACGTCGATGAGCCACACCAGAAAGCCGAGCACCAGGCAGATGGCGAGCAGCCACTGCCAGAGCCTGCGGAAGCCGGCCTCTTCCTCGAGGTCCGGGCTCCAGGGCAGATCGTACGTGCGGTAGAACGGTCGAAGCACGTGCGCCTCCTGCCTCTTCAGTACGCCGCGGCCATGTTCATGGCCTCTTCCTTCTGCACCACGGCGAGCGACAGGCGGCCGTAATCGGCGTCAGTGCACGTCGCCATGACCTTCTTGAGCACGCGGTACGGAACGCTCTTGTCGCCGAGGATGGTGATCTCGCGGCTCGCGATGTCGGCGGCCGCCTGCGCGCGCAGGATGCGGTCGGACTGCGCTTTGAGCGCATCGCGCAGCGGCGCGACGATGAGACCCTCCTGGGACTCGACGTCTGCCGTCTTCGCGACCGGCGCGCCCTGCACGAGGATCTCTTCCGGCGTCACCATCACGACGACGGTTTCAGACGGGCGCTCCACCGCCATGGATTCCGGCAGCTCGATCGTATCGGGCACGTCGAGCGCCTGCACCTCCGCCTGGTTCACGAGGAGGAAGAAAACCAGGATCGTGAAGATGTCCATGAGCGACACGAGATGGAGCGTCGCGGGACGCGCCCGCTTGTGATGGCGCTCCATGCGCTTCACACGGTTCGAGGTGCTCATGTCGGCGCGTCTCCGATCGAGATGTCCGGGAACAGCTCGGCCTGCGTGAACCTGCCGTCCTGCTGCACCGTGTACGCGCGCACTGCGTCCATCACCTGCACGAGGATGTCGTACGGCGTGTCCGGTTCGAGGAGCACCGTCGCATCGGTCTTCTGCGGGAACTTCGTCTTCACGACCTGCAGGTACTCGTTGAGGCCCTTCAAGTCGTGGCCTTCCGGCGTGACCGGCAGCGACTTGAGCAGGCCCGTGCCGCGGTCGGCGACCTGGATGCCGTCCTTGCGCACGATGACCTCGATGTTGAGGACCTGCTGCGTCTCGGCCGCGCCCGAAGACTCGCCCGGCAGATTGAGCTGCAGGATGGTGAGCCGCGAGAACACCGCCGAGATGAGCAGGAACGGCACCAGGATGACCATCAGGTTCATGAAGGCCGTGATGTTCATCTCCGCCGCTTCCTTGCGGCGATGGCGGCGCGCGGTTGCGCGGAGCATGGGATTACCCTGCCTGCGGCGAACCGACGCTCTGCCGCTCGGTGATCGCGTTCAGGAACTTGACCGACGCCATCTCCAGACTGTCGATGAGCTCCGTCGTCTTCGACTGGATCACCGAGTGGATGAGCAGCAGCGGAATCGCGACCATCAGACCGAAGGCCGTGGTGTTCATCGCCACGGAGATCGAGGCCGAAAGCAGATCGGCCTTCTCCGCCGGATTGGCGGCGCCCACTGCCTGGAACGCCTGGATGAGACCGATGATCGTGCCGAGGAGTCCGAGGAGCGTCGCGATGTTGGCGAAGCTCGCGAGGTAGTGCGTGCGCTTCTCGAGCTTCGGCATCACCTCCATCAGGCTCTCCTCCATCGCCTTCTCGATGTCGTCGCGCCGGCGCGCCGACTGGATGCGGGCGAGACCGTAGTTGAGGATGGTGGCGATGAACGACGGGGACTTCGACGTGATCTGCACGGCCTGACGGAAGTTGCCCGACTGCAGATGCGGCACCAGCTCGTTCCACAGCTCGCGATTGCGCATCGCCTGGCGCGTCAGATAGAGGTAGCGCTCGATCGCGATCGCGAGCCCCAGCACCATGACGATCGCGATCGGCCACATGAAGATTCCCCCTTCCTGGAAGAATTTCAGTACCGAGGTCAGCCAGTTCATCGGATTCTCCTCCTCAACCAATCGGGTCCGGGGCGACACCCGGGCAAGCCTGCAGAAACTGCGCCGGCAGAGGCGAAAAAACTGCGACTCATTTCTCAGCCTTCGCCGGCGGGAAACCTGACCGCGGCGCCGCGCCGGCTTCGTCCGGACTCAGCGCACGGTAATAACGGTTCTCCCTGCGGAACACGTCCCGGTCCACCGGCATCAGCACCTCGTCCAGCAGGCTGTTGACGGGCTTGCCCACGAGGTCGCCGAGGTCCGAGCGCTTCCAGGGAACGATGTACAGCACCCGCGGCAGCTCGCGGTTGCCGGTGATCTGGGTCGGATCGAGCTCGATGCGGTTCGGTGAGGTCACCTGCTGCGGACGCGGCTGATCGCCGGTTCCGGATTCCGCAGGTGCACCGTCATCGCTTGCCGAGGCCGACGTATCGACTGCCGGCTCGAGATCCTCGACCGCGGGATCCGCTTGCTGCACGGCGGCCGGCTCTTCGGCATCGGCGGGCGCCGCCGACTCCTGAGCGAGTGCGAGCGGAGCCGAGAGCAGCAGGAACGCGATGGCGGCGGGAAGTCGCGGCAGCGTACGCGGATGACTTTCGATACGCATGGTCAGTCCCTCGCACTGCCCGAGGGCTGCGGCTCGGGCTCCTCCGAAGGCGGCGCGTCGTCTGGAACCGGCGGCGCGGCAGCCGGTGCAGGCGCGGGCCTGCCGGTGCGCTGGCGCAGCTCAGCGATCCATCCGCTCACGGGTTTGTCCTCTCCCGTGAGCTCCCGGTAGCGTTCGAACGCATCGAGCGCGCGCTCCGGCTCGTCGAGATAGAGATCGAGCAGCACACCCATGTTGCGGTACGCAGGCGCGTGGCCTGGATCCGCCGCCACTGCGCGCTCGTAAGCCTCCAGCGCCTCCCGGAATGCGCCGCGCTGACGCAGTGTCAGTCCCAGCTCGTTCCATGCAGCCGCATTCGCGGGATTGCGCTCGGTCGCCGCGCGCAGCGCCTTCTCGCTCTCCTCCAGGCGCCCTGCCTTCCGGTAGAGGATTCCGAGATTGAGATGCGGCCCTGCGAGCTGCGGGTGGGCGAGCGCGAGCTGCTGCAGCTCGAGCTCCGCGTCCTGTGTCCTGCCCGCGCGCATCATCTCGACGGCGCGCTCGAACTCTGCGACCGCGCGAGCGGGAATCTCGACAGGCGGTGTCGCAGGTGCGGCGGGAGCCGGACCTGCTGCACCCTGCTGTGCGCTCTCCACCGCCTGTGGACGCTCGGCATCCGGCGAGACGCTCACCGGTTCCGAAGCCTTCGGCGACTGCGTCCGTGGAGCCGGATCCGGCGCCGGCTGCGGAGTGCTCGTGCACGCCGCGAGAAACGATGCGAGCGCGCCGAATACCCAGAGGCGGCTAGTGAAGCGTCGCGACGACATCCTGCGCCACCTCCGTCTTGCCATAGCGTGCCGGCACGAGCTGCGCGAGCACCTCGAAGCTCCTGCGCACCCACTCGTCGTAGATGCCCTCGCGCACGCGCGCGACGTTCACCTCGTGCATCTGGATGGCCTGCTCCTCGAACGGGAACGCCTGCTCCTCGAGCAGCGAGTCGTACTCCTCGAGCTCCTCCGGCGAGAGATTCTTCGGCCGCTCGGACGCGAGCAGGTCGGCCGCGAGCGTGCGATAGAGCTCGGCCATCTCGAAGGTCGCAGCCGTCGTAACCTCGGCGACCTGATAGCTGGCTGCGCTCTTGTAGCCCGCGAGCGCCGCATCGAGCGCCTTGCGCTTCGCCGTGAGGCTCTTCCTGAGCGGCGCGACGAGCTTCACGCCGCGAAAGGCATCGCGCGCGGGCTGCGCGAGAGCGAGCTGCGCTTTCGCGGCGAGATAGCGCGTGCGATCGGTCCGCGCAGCGCCTGCCTGCGCATCGGCCTTGACGATCTCCCGCTGCCAGTGTTGCTGACGCAGAACGTCGCCGCGGCGCGCGGCGAGATCGGCGAGACGCTGCCTCGCCTCGATCGCCTCGCCGACAGGCGTCGGATACTGCTCGACGAAAGACTCGAGCATCGTGACCGCCTTCGCCGGCTGCTCACCCTTCTCGTAGAGATCGGCCGCCTGCAGCAGCGCCTCGCGCCGCACCGCAGGATCCTCGTTCCGGTCCGAGGCGATGCGCTCGAACTCCGCGGCCGCCTGACCGGGACGGTTCGCTTCCGCGTACGCGACCGCGAGATTGCGCGTGACGTTCACCGAGAGCTCGTGCTTGGGGAAGCGCGCGCGGAAGTCCTCGAGGACGCCGATGGCGCGATCCCACTGCTCGAGCTTCACGAGCTGCGCCGCCGCGTCGTACTGCGCCGTCGCGCGGATCTTCGACGTCGGCGCGACTTCGGCGACGCGCAGGAAGTCGTCGACCGCACCGAGCGCATTGCCGGCCTTCTGCTTCGCCTCCGCCTGACGATAGACGGCCGCCGCGATGCGCTCCGTCAGATCGGCGTACATCTCCTGGTCGCCGGCGGTGAGATCGCGCGCGCGGAGGAACGCGGTTTCAGCCTGATCGAAGGCTCCGAGGTCCGCGTGCGACTGACCGATGATGGTCCACGCGATGCGCTGCTTCGCGCCATCCACCGGCGGCTGCCACGCGAGCAGCATCTGCGCCACCTCGATGGCACGCGGCAGATCCTTCGCTTCGAAGATGTCCTGAGCCGCCCGCGTCAGCACGCCGGCGCTGTCGGGATGCTCGGGGAAGGTCTGCGCGAACTTCACGCCGGAGTCGACCGCACGGCGATGCCACTCGACTTTCGCCTCGCCGTCGAGCCTTTCCTCTTCCTTCGCGTAGGCGACGAGCGCGGCGTACGCGGCAGTCGCCGACTTCTCGTTCTTCGGATAGCCGTAGGCGGTGCGCTCGAACCCCCCCGGGGCAGCGCCGGACTCTGGCCCTCGAAAAGGCGC
>QGVD01000046.1 GCA_003242685.1 Pseudomonadota bacterium
GAGGGCCTCGCCGTTCTAGACGTACACGGCGACGCCCACCGGCCCCCGGGCTGGGTGTACTTGGCCGCGTTGTTGAGGAGGTTCGCCACGATCTGCACCAGCCGGTCGGGGTCGGCTTCCACCATCAGCGGCCGCGGGGGCAGGTCGAGCTCGATGGTGTGCTGCCTGGCATCGATCAACGGGCGCGCCGTCTCGACCGCCGCTTCGACTGCCGTGTGGACGGCCACGAGCTGCTTGCGCAGCTCGAGCCGGCCGCGCGTGATGCGTGAGACGTCGAGCAGGTCGTCGAGGAGTCGCGCCATGTGGCGCACCTGCCGGTCGATGACGTCGCGGCTCCACTGCCGGCGGCTCTCGTCGAGGCCTGGCGCCTTGAGGAGCTGCACGGACGTGCGGATCGGCGCGAGCGGGTTGCGCAGCTCGTGCGCGAGGGTGGCGAGGAACTCGTCCTTGCGCCGGTCCGCGAAGCGCAACGCTTCCTCCGCGCGCTTGCGCTCGGCGATCTCCTGCTGGGCGGCGGCATAGAGACGCGCGTTGTCGATCGCGATTGCGGCCTGCGACGCGATACCGGCCATCAGCCGCTCGGCACGCTCGGTGAACACGCCGGGCTCGGGATGCCCGAAGATCAGCCCGCCGAGCACCTCGCCCGTGCGGGAGACTACGGGCACGGCAAGGTAGCTGCGCACCGGCAGGTGACCCCGGGGCATGCCCTCGTACGGCCCGTTGCGTCCGAAGCGCGGATCGCGGGTGATGTCGTCGGAGCGGACGATCGCCGCTTTCATCAGCGTTTCGGCGAGCACTCCCGCCGCGCGCACCAGAGGAAAGCCCGTGAAGGTCTCGCGCGGCGCGCCCGAAAGCGTGTACATGCGGAAGCCCTGACCGCTCGGGTCGGGCTCGTTGTGAAAGTACGCGCCGAAGGCGGCATGACAGATCTCGGTGCCGGCATCCGTGAGCGCCTGCACGAGCCGCTGCAGGTCGAGCTCCGCGGAGAGCACCCGGCCGATGCGGTTCAGCGTCTCGAGTGTCTGCGCCTGCTCGCGTAAGGTCTCTTCCACCCGCTTGCGCTCTGTGATGTCCTCGGTGAGCGCCACGTAGCCGACGACCCTGTCGCCGTCGCGGTGAGGCACGTACGTCACGGCGATGTCGCGCATCTCGCCGTTCCAGCGTATGCGCATCTCGGCCCTGAAGCTCTCGCCGGCGAGCGCCCGCTCGATGTGCGGGCGCGCGGTCTCGTACATCTCGGGACCTATCACGTCGCGCACGTGCTTGCCGTAGTAGTCCTCGGTGGCGAAGGTCTCCTGATAGGCCTTGTTGACGAAGCGGTAGCGCTGTCCGGCATCGACGTACGAGATGAGCACGGGCAGCGCGTCGGTGATGAGCTGGAGCTGGTTCTGGCTCGCCCGCAGGCGCTCTTCGCTCTCCCGCAGCAGCTCCTGCTGGCGCTTGAGGGCCGAGATGTCGTGAATCACGCCGACGGAACCGACGATCCGCCCGTGCGCATTGCGCACCAGCGTCGCGGAGACCGCGGCCCAGACCGGGGTTCCATCGGGCCGGAGGTAGCGTTTCTCGATCCGGTGCTCGGTGACGTCGCCGCGGATGAGCGCGGCGATGCCTTCGGCGTCCCGCTCTCGGTCCTCCGGGTGGGTCAGCTCACGGACGGTGAGCCGCAGCAGCTCCTCCTCGGCACGGCCGGTCAGCTCGCAGAACCGCCGGTTCACGCGCCGGTAGCGCCCGGAGGGCAGCTCGATCTCGGCCATGCCGACGAGCGACAGCGAGAACATCGCCGCGAGCTGCTGTTCCTCGATGCTTTCGTCGACTGCGAGAGAATCCATGTCGTGCGCGGTGCGCCCGGAACGGGCGCAGTGCCTCCGTGGCAAGGGGGCACCTATGGTACCCGAGAGAGAGCCGGCAATCCCCCGTTCGGGCGACGCCGGCATCCGCCGTAGTCGCGCATGCTTTGTGCTACGCTTCGCCGCCGCTCGTTCGGCACATCTTTCTTATGCACGCGCTTTCGGTTCGGGGACTCACCAAGACCTACAGGAACGGTGTCCAGGCATTGAAGGGCATCGACCTCGACGTCGAGGAGGGCGATTTCTTCGCGCTCCTGGGGCCGAACGGCGCGGGCAAGACGACCCTCATCGGCATCGTGACCTCGCTCGTCAACAAGACGGGCGGACAGGTGCGCGTCTTCGGGTACGACATCGATCGCGAGCTCGAGGCCGCGAAGTCCTGCATCGGAGTCGTGCCGCAGGAGCTGAACTTCAATCAGTTCGAGACGCCCGAGACCATCGTCGTCAATCAGGCGGGCTTCTACGGCATCCCGCGCCGCGTGGCGCGGCAGCGCGCCGAGAAGTACCTCAAGCAGCTCCAGCTCTGGGACAAGCGCGACAAGATGGCGCGCGGCCTCTCGGGCGGCATGAAGCGCCGGCTGATGATCGCGCGTGCGCTGATGCACGAGCCGCGGCTCCTGATCCTCGACGAGCCCACCGCGGGCGTCGACATCGAGATCCGCCGCTCGATGTGGGACTTCCTGCGCGAGATCAACGCGCAGGGCACGACGATCATCCTCACCACGCACTATCTCGAGGAGGCCGAGACGCTCTGCCGGAACATCGCGATCATCGACGGCGGGCGCATCGCCGAGCGCGATCGCATGTCGAGCCTGCTGCGCAAGCTCCATACGGAGACCTTCGTGCTGAACCTGCGCAATGCGGTGAGCGCGGCGCCGCGCCTCGACGGCTACGCGGTGACGCTCGTCGACGATCACACGCTGGAGGTCGAGGTCACCCGCGAGCAGAACCTCAACGACATCTTCTCGCGCCTGTCCGCGCTCGGCATCGAGGTGCTGAGCATGCGCAACAAGGTGAATCGCCTGGAGGAGATCTTCATGCGCCTCGTGGAGGGCAAGGGAGCGAACGGCGCAGCGGAAGCCGCGGGCGTCAACGAAGCTGCGGCCGCGCGGCGCCGGGGAGGCATGCGATGAACGAAACGGCCGTCGCGCGCGAGACCGAAGCGCCGCCCGCGCCGCCGATCGACCTCGGCAGAGTGCGCTGGATCGGCTTCTGGACCATCGTCCTGCGCGAGTACGGCCGCATCATCCGCATCTGGGGTCAGACGCTCGTGCCCTCGGCGGTCACCGCGACGCTGTACTTCGTGATCTTCGGCAGCCTCATCGGCCGGCGCGTCGGGCAGATGGGCGGCTTCGACTACATGCAGTACATCGCGCCGGGCCTCATCATGATGTCGGTGATCACGAACTCGTACGCGAACGTGGTCTCGTCCTTCTTCGGCGCGAAGTTCGGCAAGCACGTCGAGGAGCTTCTCGTCGCTCCGCTGCCGAACTGGATCATCGTCGCGGGCTATGTCGTCGGCGGGATGGTGCGCGGAATCGCGGTCGGCACGGTGGTGACCATCGTCTCGCTACTCTTCACGCACCTGCACGTGCACCACGTCTTCATCATCATGGGCGCCGTGCTGCTCACGTCGATGGTCTTCTCGCTCGGCGGGTTCATCAACGCCGTGTTCGCGAAGAACTTCGACCAGGTGAACTGGATTCCGAACTTCGTGCTGACGCCGCTCACGTACTTCGGCGGCGTGTTCTACTCGATCTCGCTCCTGCCGGAGTGGGCGCAGAAGCTCTCGCTCGCGAACCCGATCCTGCACATGGTGAACGCGTTCCGCTACGGCTTCCTCGGCGTATCGGACGTCGACGTCGTCAGGGCGTTCGTGATCATGATCGTCGCGGCGGCGGTGCTGTTCACCTTCGCCGTGGTGGTGATGAATCGCGGCACCGGGATCCGCGACTGACGGACGCCTCCCTGCGTCCGCGGCCTACTTCTGCACCCAGTTGCCGCTCGCGTCCTTGTAGTACCAGCCCGGCTTCGCGCCGCGCTCGATCCACCGCCGCGCGAAGGTGCGGCGGATGTCGGGCTCCCATTCGGGGTGACCGTTCGCCTTCGCGATCTCGGCGTAGAGCGTGGTGCGATCGGCGTTGTCCTCCGACACCAGGCGCTTCACCTGCGCACGCTCTGCGAGCGGCACGGCGTTCTGGTCGCGGATCTCGATGAGGCCGTCGTTCGTGAGGCCGATCGCACCCGAGGCGAAGTACTTCTCGAGCTGCGGGAAGCGCTTCTGCATCGAGGCAGTCACCGCGCGGATCTCCGGCGTGGAGATGTCGATGTTCGCGTTCCCCTGCGCGTACGCGGCAGGCACCAGGAGGTCGAGCACGCGGCCCGCCGCGACGAGCAGGATCGGCGACGCGTCACGCGTGCCGTCGCTCGCCGGCACGGCGGAGTGCCGCGGGGCCAGATGAGAAGTGGGTCCCTGCGCGGGCCGCTTCGCGCTGTCGCCCTGCGAAGCGCCGCTTTCGCTCGACGAGCTCGTTACCGTGTCGATGATCCTGTCGGCAGCCTGCTCGGCAGCCGCGGCCGGAAAGTACACGTTGACCGTCACGCAGGATGCGAGCATCCCCGAGAGGGCGAGAATCAGCGGTACGACGCCACGCATGCGTTTCACTCCTCATTGCGGCACCGCGCGGTGCATGAGGCCCCGGGCAGTGTCCTGATGCGATTGTGGTGGCCCGCCATGAACGGGGCCTGAACCGTCGGACAGTTTAGCAATGTCACGTGCTCAGCGGATGCTCGGGCCTTCGCTGCGCATGGCGTTGACGATCTGGGAGACGAGCACGGGCCAGTCGACGCGGCCCTCCGAGCCCACGACGTCGATGCGCGGCAGCCCGCGACCCTTGACGAGGTAGTAGCCGCCGCCCGGGCGCTCGATGCCGCCCATCAGGCAGACCTCGTTCTGCAGCCGGCACGAGATGCCGATGCGGTCGTAGTTGAAGTCGTCGAAGAAGCGCAGCACGCCGGACTGCAGGGCGGCTGTGACCGTACCTCCGCCGCCGCCGATGCTCGAGATGCTCGTCACCGCCTTCTGGCTGATCCGTCTGCGCGACCTGTCACCTGGTGTAGAGAAAAGGCGCGCATCGAAAGCCACCGGCGACCAGTTGAAGAGCTCGAGCCCGAGGATGTCGCCGTCGAGCCGGCCGGTGATCGTGCCGATGGGGAAGGTGCGCGTGACGAGCTCCAGATCGAGCCTGCGCGCCCGCACGTCGGCATAGAGACGCGGCCATGGTCCCAGGGGATCGCGCAGCCTCAGGCCGCTGGCGACGATCGTCCCGTCGAACACGTTGGCAATCAGATCGCCTTCCACGGCGAGCAGTCCGTCGCGGTACGTGACACCCGGAATGCTGCCGGCGAGCTGTCCCTGCATCTCCGGCCAGCCGAAGGCGCGCGAGAGGAGCGGCATGCTGATCGGCTCGATGCGAGCGGCGAAATCGAGCTCGGCATCGCTGCTGCCGAAGCGGCGTATCGCGAGCTCGCTCACGCGGAGCGCGCCGTCGAAGATGGGAAGACGCGCCTCGCGCACGAGCTCGAATCCCATGCCCTGGATGCGGAAGTCGATACGGGCCGCGCCGCCCGAGAGCCCGTAGGCGCTGCCGTACTGCCACTCGAGGTGCGAAACCTCTGGAGCCGAGCGTCCCTCGGGGCTCCAGTGGATGCGGCCGTTCACGTTGAGCATCGAGAACTTCTGCCGCGCGTCCTCGAGATCGAGGTTCTCGAGCCGCGCGTCGATGCTCACCGGTCGGTTCTCCGTCAGCTCGATCGCGCCGCTCGCCTGTCCGCGTGTCGTCAATGCGCCGAAATCCGTCGCCGCGAGCGCGATCTGCAGAAAGCTCGTATACGCCGCCGGGAACTGCAGACGCTCGATCTCGATCCGCCCGGTCGCAAGACCCGGCGTGTCTCCGAGCCTGAGGCGCGCCTCGCCTCGCGCCTGCAGCAGATCCCGCTGTGCGAGCGTGAAGCTCTCGATGCGCAGCCCATCGCCCGCGAGCTCGCCGCGCGCTTCGAGCGTGGCGGGGTTGGCACCGAAATCGAGCAGCACCATGCCGGCGAGCGACTGACCGGCATTCGCTTCCAGTCGAGCGTCGAACCGCGTGCGCTCTCCTGTGAGCTCGATGCTCAGCGCCGTCGTTCCCGCGAGACCCTCGCCGACGTACGTGCCGTCTTCGTTGGTGAAACCGAGCCCGGTCGAGTCGATCCGCGCCTCGAGTCGCGTGCGCGACGCGTCGAATCGGCCATCGACATGCAGGTCGATCGGTCCTTCGACCGTGATGTCCTCGGGCAACTGCAGCCAGGGTGAGGCGAGCTCCCGCAGGCGGGCTGAGGCGAGCTGCGTTCCATCGACGGATACCGACCAGCCGCGCGCATCGCTGCGCACGGTGAAGCGCGCCCGGCCGTCCGCAATCGCGAGCCCCGAACCTCTGACCTCGAGCGTGCCGGCGGAGCCGTCGTAGACGGCGTTACCGCCGAACCGCAGGGTGCCGGTGGGTCCGCCGCGTGCGGCAAACGTGGCCTGCTCGCAGGCCTGGCGGCCACCGCGCACGACCACGACGCCGCATTTCACCTCGACGTTGCGCAGCTCGCCGATCGGCGAAGCGAGCTGCGCCCGGGAAATGCTCACTTCGGCAGCAGGCTCCGGCTGTGAGCCGAGGTCGAGCGTCGCGCTGATCCCGGCTGCACGCACACCGCCGGTGCTGACCTCGTCCACATCCAGCCGCAGGACGTTCACCGCAGCGGCCTGATGTGCCGCGCATGAAAGGAGCAGCACGAGGCAGGCGAGTCGTGCTCCGCGACCCATCGCATGCGGCGCACGAAGCTTGCTGCAGGCGACCGCGGAGCGTGGCGCGAGACGGGCGGAGCACATGGCGAGCTGGGTGATGAGCACGGTCTTCTCGGCCGGGTATCTCGGAATCGTCTTCCTGATGTTCCTCGAGAACGTGTTTCCGCCCATTCCGTCCGAGCTCATCATGCCGCTCGCCGGTTACATGGCAGGCAGCGGCAAGCTGGCGCTCCTCGGCGTCATTCTCGCCGGAACCGCAGGCTCGGTGCTCGGCGCCGTGCCGCTGTACTGGGCCGGACGCAGGATCGGCGAGAAGCGCCTCAGGCGCTTCGCCGACCGGCACGGTCGCTGGCTCACCGTCTCGTGTCGGGACATCGACCGGGCCAAGCGCTGGTTCGACCGCTACGGGTGGGTCACGGTTCTCTTCTGCCGACTCGTTCCCGGCGTGCGCTCGCTGATCTCGATCCCGGCAGGCCTCAATCACATGAATCCGGCGACGTTCCTCGTCCTGACGGCGATCGGCTCGGCTGCGTGGACGGCACTGCTCGCATGGCTCGGCTATGTCCTCGGGCGCAACTTCGGGGCGGTGCAGCGCTATCTCGATCCGGTGTCGTGGGTCGTGCTGGGTTCGATCGCCGTCTACTACGTCTATCGCGTCGTGACGCACCGCCCCGAGTCGAGCCCGGCCCGATGACGCGACCGGGCGACCCCTCGTGACGTGAAAGGTGCGAATCGGCGACCTGCGAGGTTCTGCGCTACACTGCCCGGCAGGTCTCAAGAACATTCCGTCCTGGAGAGGGCATGGGGGCGAAGCGCGCATTGATCGTCGACGATTCCCTGTCGGCGCGCACGTTTCTGTCGCGGATTCTCGAGAAGTACGAAATAGAAGTAGACACGGTCGAGAGTGCGGAGCAGGCGATCGAATATCTCACGTCCAACCGGCCCGACGTGATCTTCATGGATCACCTGATGCCGGGCATGGACGGCTTTCAGGCGGTGCAGGCGATCAAGAGCAATCCTCAGACCGCCACGATTCCCATCATGATGTACACGTCCCAGGAGGGTGAGCTCTATCTGGGGCAGGCGCGCGCGCTCGGCGCGGTGGGTGTGCTGCCCAAGCAGATCAAGCCGGCCGACGTGTCGAAGGTGCTGTATCAGCTCCATCTCGTTCCCGACCGGCGCACGTCCGAGCAGACCACGTTCCGGCCGGTCGGCGTGGAGGATTCCGGCGAGCCGCAGACGGCCGCGGCGCGTCCGCTCACCGAAGCTTCGCTCCGCGAGCAGTTCGCCGAGCTGCGCCGCGCGATGATGGCGACGCTCGACAGCCAGTCGGAGCGCTTCGTCGCCGACATGCGTGCGATGCTGCTCGAAGCGCTGCCGCCGCCTCCGCCCGCGGAGCCCGAACCTCCAGCGCGGCCCTGGGGCTGGATCGCGGCGTCCGGTGTCGCGCTGCTCCTCGCCATCGCAAGCGCTGCGATGTGGTGGCGCGAGCTCAATCTGCGCCGCAGCGTCGAGGCCGAGCTCGTGCAGGCGCGCGCGGCGGCCGAGCAGGCGGCGCCTCCCGATGCGGCACCGGTCGCGACCTCCGCTGCAGAAGCGGCGGAAGGGAACGAAGCCGCGCCGGAGCCCGCTGCGGGGGAGAGCGGCGCAATGCAGCCGATCATCGCGCCGGTGCCGTACGGCGCCGATCCGCTGAGCGGTGATCGCCTCGAGACAATCCGTCAGCTCCTCACGCGTCTCGCCGAGGAAGGCCGCGCGGGCGTCGTCGAGGTCCGCACCTTCGCCGGGCGGTTCTGTCTCGTGGGGAACGCCAATGAGGGTTTCTCGCTTGCACCCGACGAGACTCCGTATGCGCGCTGCGACGTCGTGGGCAACCCGCACGACGAAGGACTCCTTCCCGCGCAGCGCATTCCGCTCGCCTTCGCCAATCTCGCCGGCGACTTCCGCAGCAGGACTCAGGGCGCTCTCGACGTGAGAGTGGAGGTCGGGGATGCGGACAGCATTCTCGAAGCCTATCCGCCCATCACCGAGCACCTGACGGCCGGCGAATGGAACCGCGCCGCACGCGCCAACAACCGCGTAGAGATCCGCGTGCGCTGACGACGCGCGAAGAGAGCCATGCGAGTGGTCACGGACGACAGCTTTCTTCCACCGCGCTGGTTCCGCAACCGGCACGTCCAGTCGATCCTGCCGAGCCTGCCGACTCGGCGCTCCGCCGTGGTCTCGCGCGCACGTCCGCTTCTCGATGCGAGCAGGGAGCTGATTCTCGACTGCGGCGACGGCGTGCGGCTGCAGTGTTTCCATTCGAGTCCCGCGCACACCGAAGGAACGCCGGGCGAACGCGCCGCCGTGCTCCTGCACGGCTGGGAGGGCAGCGCGGAATCGCTCTACGTGCTCTCGCTCGCGCAGCAGCTCTTCGAGCGCGGCTTCGAGGTGGTGCGGCTCAATCTGCGCGACCACGGTGACACGCATCATCTCAATCGCGAGCTCTTTCACTCGTGTCGGCTGCCCGAGGTCGTCTGCGCAGTGCGGGCGATTCAGACGCTGCTTCCCCGCAAGCCGCTCTACCTGATCGGCTTCTCGCTCGGCGGGAACTTCATGCTGCGCGTCGCGGCGCGTGCGGGCGAAGCGGGTCTCGACATCGCGCGCGTCGTCGCCGTGTCACCCGTGCTCGATCCCGCGCACACGCTCGTCGCCCTCGAGACGGGCTTTCCGGTCTACCACGGCTACTTCGTGCGCAAGTGGCTGCGCTCGCTCTGGAAGAAGCAGGCCGCGTGGCCGGACGTCTACGATTTCACCGATCTGCGGCGCAATGCGAACCTGCGCTACATGACCGCCGAGCTGGTGCGCCGCTACACCGAGTTCTCCTGTCTGGAGGAGTATCTCGACGGCTACTCGATCGTCGGCTCCAGGCTCGCGCGACTCGAGGTGCCGGCGAGCATCATCACGGCGCTCGACGATCCGATCATTCCCGCGCGCGATCTCGAGCGCCTCGCGCGCAATCCCGCGATCAACGTGACCGTCACGCGCTACGGCGGGCACTGCGGATTCTTCGAGAATCTCGCGCGCCCGGGCTGGGCCGAGCGGCGCGTGCTCGAGGAGCTGTGCGGTCCCGAGGCGCAGCTCGACGACACGCGCATCGTCGAGGCGAGGTGAGCCATGAACACCGCGCGGTCCGGAGCGAACCGAAGGATACGCGCGACGCTCGGTTGGACGACTTCTCTCCTGCTCGCCGCCTGCAGTGGCGGAGGCGGCGGAGGTGGTGGAGACGTTGCTCCACCGCCCGTGACGCCGCCGCCGGTGACTCCGCCTCCGTCACCTCCGGTGGGCGGCCTGGATCAGCGGCCGAGCAACACCACCTGTCTCGCGCCCGATCGGGCGGTCCCCGGCACGGAGCTGCGCGTCGTGCGCGTGTTTCCGCAGCTCACGTTCAGCTCGCCCGTGGGGCTCCTGCAGGCGCCGCAGGATGCGAGCCGCTGGTTCGTGATCGAGCAGGCCGGCGTCGTCCGCACGTTCCCCAATGATCCAGGCGCGAGCGCGAGCAGCGTCTTCATCGACATACGCGACCGTGTCCGCTCCGGCGGCGAGATGGGACTGCTCGGCATGGCCTTCCATCCGCAGTTCGCGCAGAACGGCCGTGTGTTCCTCTCGTACACGACGGGGACCAACCCGCTCGTCTCGCGCATCTCCGAGTTCCTCTCGCGCGACGGCGGGCTGACGCTCGACCCGGCGAGTGAGCGCGTGCTTCTCACCGTCGTGCAGCCGGAAACGAATCACAACGGCGGCGGCATCGTTTTCGGACCGCAGGACGGCTACCTGTATATCGGTCTGGGCGACGGCGGCAGTGGTGGCGACCCGCACGGTCCGATGGGCAACGGGCAGAACCTGCAGACGCTGCTCGGCAAGATGCTGCGCATCGATGTCGATCGCGCGGAGCGCGGCATGCCGTACGGGATCCCGGCGGACAATCCCTTCGCCGCCAATGCTCCCTGCGGCGACGGCGGCACGGGTTCGCAGAACTGCCCCGAGATCCATGCCTGGGGTTTCCGCAATCCCTGGCGCTGGAGCTTCGATCGCGCGACCGGCGAGCTCTGGGTCGGTGACGTCGGGCAGAACGCGTGGGAGGAGATCGACCGCGTCGTCAGGGGCGGCAATTACGGCTGGCGCTGCCGTGAAGGCGCGCATCCGTTCAACGCGAGCTGCGGCGGCGCGCAGAACCTGATCGATCCCGTGGCCGAGTATGGGCGCGCGGCCGGTTTCTCGGTCACCGGCGGCTACGTCTATCGCGGCACCGCGATTCCGTCTCTGCAGGGACGCTACGTGTTCGGTGATCTGGGCGGGGCCATCTGGAACATCGCGCGCGACACTCAGCCGACGCTCGAAGTCACGGCAGAAGAGGCGCTCGAAAGCGGACTGCAGATCACTTCCTTCGGCGAAGGCCTCGACGGCGAGCTGTACGTCGTGCATTACGGCGGCACGCTGCATCGGCTCGAGCCGGCGACCGGCGGCGGAGCCGATCCGGTGCCGCTGCAGCTTTCGGCGACCGGATGCGTCGACACTTCCGATCCGACGCGGCCTGCGTCAGGGCTCATTCCGTACGCGCCGAACGCGCCGTTCTGGTCCGATGGCGCGGACAAGGAGCGCTGGATGGCGCTGCCCGACGGACAACGCATCGCGGTCGGCAATGACGGCGACTGGGACCTCCCGGCGGGCAGCGTGCTGGTCAAGCATTTCCGTCTGGGAACGCGCCTCGTCGAAACGCGGCTCCTGATGCGTCACCCGGACGGCGAGTGGGCGGGTTATACGTATCAGTGGAATGCGCAGCAGACCGAAGCGACGCGCGTGATCGGAGGCAAGACCGCCCAGATCGACGGATACACGTGGATCTTCCCGAGCGAGACACAGTGCCTCGCGTGTCACACGGAAGCGGCGGGCCGTACGCTGGGCCTCGAAACCGCGCAGCTCAACGGTGAGCTCACTTATCCGCAGACGGGGCGCACGGCGAATCAGCTTCAGACGCTGAATGGGATCCAGCTCTTGACGCCGCAGCTCACGGGGACGCCGGATGCTCTGCCCGCGCTCGCTGACCCTTACGGAACGGCGGGCACGCTCGATGCGCGGGCGCGAGCGTATCTGCACACCAACTGCGCGCAGTGTCACCGCCCCGGCGGCGGCACGGGCACCGACCTCGATCTGCGGCACGACACGCCGCTCGCCGCGACGGGCGCGTGCAACGTGGTGCCGCAGCGGGGTGATCTCGGTATCGCGAACGCGCTGGTCATCGCGCCCGGTGATTCCGCGCGCTCGGTGCTCGTCGCACGCATGGACAGGCGCGACGCAGCGGCGATGCCTCCGCTCGCGAGTCTCGAGGTGGACGCGCAGGGCGTTGCGCTGGTTGCGGAATGGATCGATTCGCTCTCAGGCTGCGGTCCCTGAGGAGCGCTTTTCCTCGAACGAAACCACGGGCTGACCGCTCGTCACCGTCACCTCGCCGTCGATGACGGCACCCTTGGCAATCGCGATGGATCGCGCGCTGACCGCGCCGCGGATCACGGCCGTCGCGCCGATCTCGAGCTTCTCCTCGATGACGAGCTTCCCTTCGATGCGCCCGGCGATGACGGCATCGCGCGCGTGCACTTCTCCTTCCCACACGGCGCCCGCGGCGAGGCTGAGCGTGCCCGCGACGTGACCGTCGCCGCGGATCGTGCCGCATACGATGAGCGGTCCGCTCGTCTCGACGTCGCCGGTGATGCGGCTGCCCTCGGTGACGAAGCTGGGAGCGGAGCCCATCCGATCGAGCAGTCGGCGCCTGGGTGTCTCGGCCATCGTGTTTCCTCGGGATCGTGCGTCGCGCGATTATTGCACCGCGCAGCGCCGCCGGACTGCGCTGCATCTCACTGCGGGGAATCGCCGATGCCGAGGACTTTCGCACTGCCGAGCACCGTGACCCTTGCGCTGCTGGTACTCGTCGGCGGCTGCAGCCGCGAGCAGCGAGACTGGCGTTCGGCGCAGGCGGCCGACACGATCGAGGCCTACACTCTGTTCGTGCAGCGACATCCCGACAGCGAGCACGCCGCTCAGGCGCGGGCGCGGCTCGCGCAGCTCGGCGAAGAGCGCGACTGGATACGAGCGAGTGAGCGCAACACCGTCGAGGCCTATCGGAGCTTTCTGCGGCAGCACCCCGACGGCAGATGGGCGCAGGAAGCGCGGATCCGTCTCGAGAGTCACCAGCTCGCGGAGAACGAGCGATCACTCTCGCCGGCACCGGCGGCTGCATCGCAGCGCGGTGAACCGGCGGCTTCGTACTACGGTATTCAGCTCGGAGCGTTCAGCAGCGAGCCGAACGCGCGCAGGGAGTGGGAACGTCTGAGCGGTCGTTTCCCGGCGCAGCTCGGAAGCCTCACACCGCGGATCGTCGAAGCGCGGACGGCATCGGGTCGCGTCTTCAGGCTCCAGGCCGACGTTGCGGACGAGTCCCGGGCACGTGCGCTGTGCAGTGCACTCAAGAGCCAGTCGCAGGGCTGTGTCGTGGTGCTTCCGGGCGAGCGGTGACGGAGACGCGCAGGCGTCCGTCCAAAGCTGACAATTCCCGTCACCGTGCACGTTTCTCAGCGGACTCTCTAAGTTGTTGTTTTTGCACGATCTCTAGCTTTGGCACGGCCTTTGCTCCTTACCTGGCCGAGGAGCGCGAGGGCCTTTCGCCCGTCCGCTTAAGTGTGAGGAGTGCTCCTTAAGGCTTGCGAACAACTTCCCCGGTGTTCGCTCTCCTGAGCGCCGCGATGCGACTTCCCCCGCTCGCGGCGCCTTTTTTTCCGCCCCTTACGATGTGCTGCGGCGCGGGCAGCGAGACATGCTGCATCGCAAAATGTCAAGTGCCAAGCTCAAGTCAGAGCTTCATCAAGCTTGACCGCGCGCGTTCGAGCGCGGGCGGGTTCCCCCCGCTAAACTTCTCCCCAGGGTGCGGGTCGAATCCGGCCGTCCACCGCCACCCGAGTGCTTCTGGTCTGGTCTTCCGCTCCCGAGGGTTTCGGACTGTCACACCCATGAGACGTATCGCTTCACTTTTCCTCACGTTCGGCGCGTTGGGCGTCGCAACAGCCTCCCCGGCACCGACGGTGCCCGGCCGCGAGGCGGTCCGCTCGCTCACGCTGGCGAACGGGATGAAGGTGATCGTCTGGCCCGACCGCGACATCCCCAACATCGCGCTCTACAACTGGGTGCGCGTCGGCAGCCGCAACGAGGCGCCGGGGATCACGGGCCTCGCGCACTTCTTCGAGCACATGATGTTCAACGGCACGACGCGCCGCGCGCCGGGCGAGTTCGACCGTCTGATGGAAGCCCAGGGCGGCGCGAACAACGCCTTCACGAGCGACGACGTGACGGTGTACCAGGACTGGTTTCCGCGCTCCGCGCTCGAGCTCGTCTTCGATCTGGAATCCGACCGCATCGCCAATCTCGCCTTCGTGCCCGAGGTGATCGAGAGCGAGCGCGGTGTGGTGTTCTCCGAGCGGCGGCTGCGCGTCGACGACAACAACCACGGAATTCTGAGCGAGCA
This sequence comes from Pseudomonadota bacterium, assembly GCA_003242685.1. Lineage (GTDB taxonomy): Bacteria > Pseudomonadota > Gammaproteobacteria > Steroidobacterales > Steroidobacteraceae > ZC4RG24. The sequence continues at coordinate 14,234 of QGVD01000046.1, forward strand.
GGTTCAGGCGACGGCTTTCGTCGCGCATCCGTATCAGTTCCCGACCATCGGCTGGCCTTCGGACATCCAGTCGTGGACGCTCGAGGATCTGCAGCGCTTCTACCGGACGTATTACGCACCGAACAATCAGACGATGGTGCTCGCGGGCGATTTCGAGCCCGAGGAAGTGTTCGCGCTCGCGCGCAAGTACTTCGAGCCGATTCCGCGTCAGGCGCCGCCCGAGGAGGTGCGCACGCGTGAGCCGGAGCAGCTCGGCGAGCGGCGAGTCGTCGTGCGCCGCCCGGCGCAGACGCCGCTCCTGCAGTACGCGTACAAGGCGCCCGCCGCGAACGATCCGCGCGCGCCGGCGGCGAGTCTCCTGATGTCGATCCTCGTCGAGGGCGACGCCTCGCGCCTGCACCGGCTGCTCGTCGAGGAGCGCAAGCTCGCGATCGAGGTGAGCGGCTACTGGCACGAGGGCTTCGATCCGGGACTGTTCTGGCTCTATCTCACGCTGCCCGAAGGCAGCGATCCCGAGCACGTGCAGAGCGTGCTCGACGCCGAGCTCGAGCGCATCACGCGCGAAGGCGTGACCGCCGCCGAGCTGCAGCGCGCGAAGAACCTCACGCTCGCGTCGTTCTGGAAGCAGCTCGCCACCATCGACGGCAAGGCGCGCCTGCTCGGCGAGTTCGAAGTGTTCCACGGCGACTGGCGCAAGCTCTTCGATGCGCCCGCGCAGTACGAAGCGGTGACGCGCGACGAGATTCTCGCGGTGGCCCGCGACATCCTCGACCGTCGCCGGCGCACGGTCGGCGTGCTGCTGCCGCAGGAGGAAGTGGAAGTCGAAGCGGAGGAGGTGACTGCATGCGCCTGCTCCTGAAGCTGGCGGCCGCTACCTCCCTCGCGGCACCGCTCGCGGCCGGTTACTCGTTCGCGCAGTCGGGGCCCGGGGCGATTCAGATTCCGCGCCACGAGCGCATCGAGCTGCCGAACGGCATCACGCTCGTGATCATGCCGCGCGGCGAGGTGCCGCTCATCGCCTTCAACGCCGTGCTGCGCGGCGGTGCGCTCGGGGATCCCCCGGGCAAGCCCGGAGTGGCGTCACTCGTGGCAGGGCTTCTCGAGAAGGGCGCGGGTGAGCGCGATGCGTTCGCGTTCGCCGAGGCCGTCGAGGGCGTCGGCGGCAGCTTCAATGCATTCGCCGGCGCCGAATCGATCAACGTCGTCGGCCAGTTCCTCGCTCGCGATCAGGATCTGATGCTCGAGCTCCTGGCGGACGCGCTGCTGCGGCCGCGGTTCGCGCCGGAGGAGTTCGAGAAGCTCCGCGCGCGGCAGATCGAGCTCATCAAGGCGGCGAAGGATTCCGATCCTTCCGAGCTGCTCGGCACCTACGGCCGCGCGTTCCTCTTCGGCGATCACCCCTACGGGCGTCCGGTGAGCGGCAGTGAGAGCTCGCTCGCCGCGATCACGCATCAGGACGTTCTCGATTACTACCGCGCGCAGTTCTCCGGCGAGCGGCTCACGCTCGTCTTCGCCGGCGCCGTCGATGCACCGAGCCTGCGTCGTGCCGTGACGCGCGCGTTCGCGAGCTGGCCGAAGGCACGCTCGAAGCCCGATGCGCTGCCGGCACCGGCACCGCTGCGCGGGCGCCGCGTGCTGCTCGTCGATTCGCCGGGCTCCTCGCAGACCTACTTCTGGATCGGCAACGTCGGCGTCGCGAAGCACGATCCGGCGCGCGCCGCGCTCGATCTCGTGAACACTCTCTACGGCGGGCGCTTCACGTCGATCCTCAACACCGAGCTGCGCGTGAAGTCGGGACTCTCGTACGGCGCGCGGTCGGGCTTCACCCGCGGCAGCGTGCCGGGCGAGTTCTCGATCCGCTCCTTCACGCAGACCGAGAACACCGGCAAGGCGCTGGAGCTCGCGATCGAGACACTCCGCCGACTGCACACCGAGGGCGTGTCGTCCGAGATGCTGGAATCCGCGCGCGCGTACGTGCTCGGACAGTATCCGCTCACCCTCGAGACGGCCGCCGACTGGGCCGCAGCGATCGGCGAGCTCGAGCTCTATGGTCTCGGGACCGAGTACATCGAGGGCTACGGACCGGCGCTGCGCAGCGTGACTCTTGCGGATGCGCGCGCCGTGATCGACCGGGCTTTCCCCAGCGTCGAGAACCTGGCGATCGTGCTGATCGGCGATGCCGAGAGGATCCGCGAGGACGCGCGCCGCTTCGGCACGCTGGTGGAGATGGAGCTCCTGGAGCCAGCCTTCCGTCCTGCATCGCCGCGATCGGCTGCCGCGGCGCGCAGCGACTGATCGAAGCGGAGGTGGAGCGCAGGCGCTCCACCTCCGTCCGACCGGCGTCAGGAGTCAGGCGACTTCGCCACCTGTACCGGCGTCATCTGCATCGACCGCAGCTTCTCCAGGTTCTGCGCGACGAAGTCCTCACGCGGCGCCAGTGCCGCGGCCCGGGCGAAGTCTTCCGTCGCACCGAGCGCGTTCTGCGACAGGAAGTGCATCACGGCGCGGTTCGAGTACGCCATCGCGAGCGTCCTGCTGGCGGAGGAGCGCGTGCTCAGCTCCGTGGAGAACCGTCTTTCCAGCTTCGCGGCGTGCACGGCCTCGTCGCAGGCGGCGCGCGCCTCGGCCCGGTGTCCGAGCGCGGCGTGCGCGACGCAGAGGTTGATGGCGGTCGCCGCCTTGTGGCGCTCGGAGCCGCGCGCTGCGATCGCAGCGAGCCCTCCCTGGTAATCGCCGGCGACGATCGCCTCGCCGCCGGGCGCGTCCTGGAACGCCGCCAGCACGAAGCGCTTCGCGGGCGCCGCGGATGCGGTCGCCGTGAGGAGCAGCGACGCGGCAACTGCGGCACCGACCGACTTCACGAATCCAATCTTGTCCTTGAAGAAGTACATTTCTGCGATCTCCCGTGTGACTTCCCGTTGCAACGTCCGGATGTCCATCTCACCGGACTGGGCGTCACGATAGGAATCGCGGAGCGATCAGACAAACGAAAAGATTTCGGCGGACGGATGATCAGCGCTCATCGTTCGCCGCGAACTGCGCGAGCGCCCAGCTCGTGAGCGCCTTCACTTCGGGACGGTCCGCGTCCTCGAAGCGATTCACGAGGAAATATGTGTCGCGCGTCGCAAGTTCGAGCGGAAAGATCTGCACCAGTGCACCAGAGCGGAACCACGCGCTGCAGAGCGCGCTCGGCACCAGTGCAACGCCGATGCCGCGCTCGGCGGCGCGCACGACGGCGAACATCGTGTCGAGCTCGATGACGTTCTTCGGCTCCGGAGCCTCGAGGCCGACTTCCTCGGCCCAGTTGTGCCAGGCGAAGGGACGCGTCCTGTGCACGATGAGCGCCATCTCGCGGAACACGTCGCGTCCGAGCCTGTTGACGAGCGGCGCGTGCTCGCGTGCGCAGACGGCTACGAGCTTCAGCGAGAAGAGCGGCGCGGACTGCACGCCCTGCGGCTCGGTCTCGGACAGCAGGATCGACACGTCCGCCGTGATCGGATGCGTCGAGGGACGCGGGTCGCGCGTGTCGATCTGGATGTCGATGTCGGCGTGCTCACTGCAGAAGCTCGCGAGGCGCGGTACGAACAGCTCGCTCGCGAAGAACGGCGGCAGCAGCACGCGCAGCGTGCGCCGGCGGTGGCGGCGCGCGATCTGCGCGAGGCTCCGGTCGAGTGCCTCGAGGAGCGGCGCGATCTCGCCGAGCAGCATCCGTCCTGCACTCGTGAGCTCGAGCGCTCGCGTCCTGCGGTCGAACAGCCGGATGCCGAGGCTCTCCTCCAGCTCCCTCATCTGATGGCTCACCGCGGACGGCGTGAGTGCCAGCTCGTCCGCGGCGGTCTTGAAGCTGAGATGGCGCGCAGCAACGCAGAACGCCCGCAGATTCTTCAGCGGAGGCGGTCGCAGAAGGCGCATGGTTGTCGTCGTGGCGACATTCGTCACACGCCCGAGTTGCAAGTTGCATGCCCTGCGCGGCAGCGGGCTCGCGGCGCGCCGAATGCGTGATCTCCGTCGCGAAAGCGGACGTTGCGAGCCGTTCGGTGGCGCGCTGCATGCACTGCTCCAGCGCAACGCTGCACGTCGCTGCGCTCGATCTGTGCGACGGATCGGCGCGTGCGCACGCACCGGTACGAGTGCAGATCCTCGTCCGGCCGCTCACTCTCCGTGCACGCCGGTCATGGCAGTCCGGGCACACGACGTGCGTGCATCGAAGGCAGGGCGTTGCCTTCGGCGTGCGACGACCCCTTCGGAAGACCGCTTAGGCGCGCCGAGAAGGCGGCGAGCGCCGGCTTCCAGCGGACGGCGACCGGATGCGTGTCCGCAGCCTTGGCAAGCGCGGGGATCGTCCCAATGATGTGGCCAGCGACTCGGGTCGAGTGACGAGACATGGAATACCGGGACTACTACCAGATGCTCGGTGTGCCGCGAAACGCCACGGCCGAAGAGATCAAGAAGGCCTACCGGCGGCTCGCGCGCAAGTACCACCCGGACGTCAGCAAGGAGCCGAACGCGGAAGAGAAGTTCAAGGAGATCCAGGAGGCCTACGAGGTCCTCAAGGACCCGGAGAAGCGTGCGGCCTACGACCAGCTCGGCAGCCAGTGGAAGGCCGGTCAGCAGTTCCGGCCGCCGCCCGACTGGGGAAGCGGCTTCGAATTCAGCACGTCGGGCTTCGGCGACGGGGCGTTCGAAGACCTGGGATTCAGCGACTTCTTCTCGACTCTGTTCGGCAGCCGCAGCCCCTTCGGACGTGCGGCGGGTGCACGCGCGCGCCCCGGGCGCGATCACCACGCGCGCATCGACATCGATCTCGAGGAAGCGTTCTCGGGTGTGACGCGCGTGCTGGAGCTGCAGCGCCCGGAGCTCGGTCCGGACGGACGGGTGCAGCTTCACAAGCGCACGGTGCGCGTCTCGATTCCAGCCGGCGTGACCGACGGCCAGCACCTGCGGCTCGCCGGTCAGGGTGAGCCTGCGATCGGCGGCGGACGCGCGGGCGATCTCTATCTCGAAGTGCACATCCGGCCGCACCGGCTCTATCAGGTGGACGGCCGGGACGTCACGCTGACGCTCCCCGTGGCTCCGTGGGAGGCGGCTCTCGGTGCGACCGTCACCGTGCCCACTCTCGGCGGGCCGGTGGAAATGCGTATTCCCGCTGGCGCGCAGTCCGGGCAGAAACTGCGGCTGCGCGGCCGCGGACTTCCCGGGCAGCCTCCGGGCGACCAGTACGTGCTGCTGAAGGTGGTGCTGCCTCCGGCCGACACGCCGCGTGCGCGCGAGCTGTACGCTCAGATGCAGCGCGAGCTCGGCTTCGACCCGCGCGCCGATCTCACGAGGTGAAGCGATGAGAGATGCCATCGAGCTGCTGCAGGCCCAGCTGCTCGGCGAGAGCGACTGGATCGGCGTCGAGGACCTCTGCCGGCTGTGCAGGCTCGAGCTGACGGAAGTGATCGAGCTCGCCGAGCTCGGTGTGTTCGAGCCGCGCGGCGACGCGCCCGAGCGGTGGCTGCTGCCCGCGACGATGCTTCCGCGTCTGCGGACCGCGAGCCGTCTGATCCGCGACCTGGGCGTCAATGTCAGCGGTGCGGCGCTGGTGCTCGATCTGCTCGACATGCAGCGCGAGCTCGAGCGGCGGGTGCAGGAGCTCGAACGGCTCCTGGCGCCCCAGTCTCTCGTCGGCGAGCCGCTGATGCCCGGAGAGGAACGCGGACGGAGCTGAGCGGCTACTGACCGAAACGCTCGGCTTCGCCTGCCAGATAGGCTTCTTCCTCCGGCGTGCTCGGCCGGCCGAGCACCGCATTACGGTGCGGAAAGCGGCCGAAGCGCGCGATGATCTGACGGTGCATCTCGGCCGCCTTCAGGGCCTCCTCGAATCCCCAGCGAAGGGGCTCGGGCGCCTCGGCAAGGAGGCGGCGGAACGCCACGACCGACTCCTCCTGGATGTCATGCGACTCGGCGTGCTGCAGCGGCATGTAGAAGAACAGCCGCTCCACGGGATCGAGCGCGGCGTCCGCACCGACCTGCATGCCGGTGAGCGCCAGCTCCAGCGCCTGTGCGTCGTACGCAAAGGCGCGCGCGGTGCCGCGGAACGCATTCCGCGGGAACTGATCGAGCAGGACGATGAGGCTCAGGCGCCTGCGCGGACTGTCCGCCCAGTGCGCCAGCTCTCCGGCCGCGGCCCGCTCGATCAGCGCACCGAAGCGCGACCGGATCTCCGCATCGCGTCTGCGCTGCCGCTCGACGTCGCCGTCACCGAACCAGAAGCGCATACGCTGCTCGAGGCCGGCGGGTGACAGTGGCAGGCGACCGAACCAGAACTCGCGTATCTGACGGGCCTCGTCCATGTGCACGAGGATATCAGCCGGCTTCGCCCGGGCCCGAAGCCGCGTGTCCCTGCTGCAGAGCGTGCGGTCGCGGTCCCCGCGGCGGCGCCATCCGTTCGCCGCGCAGCCGGCGTGCCATCCAGCGCAGTATCGGTTCCACGTCGAGGTTGCGCGGCAGAAGCACCGGAAGGCGCGGCACGAGCCTGCCCTCCAGGCACTTCGCCACGGCGAACGTGAACGTGTAGTACGGCTCCTGGCCCATGCGCAGGTCGCTGATCAGCACCTGGTCGCCGCGCCCGGTCATCGCGAAGAACCCGCGGCTGAACCACGCCACGCGCGCCACGTGCCAGTCGTCGCGGAGGCGCTCGTAGAGCGCGAGGTTGCGCGGGAAGCGATCGAGATCGACCTGGCGGTCGGTGTCGAGCAGCGAATAGAAGCCTTCATAGTAGTGTTCGCCCTCGATCGCGACCACGCGCCAGAGAACGGTGTTGAACGCCGTCGGCGTCGCGAGCACCCGCTCCGCGCGGATGCCCTGCGCCGCGAGCGACTCGTGCACCACGCCGTACACGTACTGCTGGGCGACGAAGCTCCAGGCGAGATACGCGTTCGCGAGCACGAGGCCGGCGAGGTTCCACCGCCGTCCACGATCTCCGCGCAGCGCCACGGCGCCCGCGAGCCCCACGAGGAGCGGCAGCGTGCAGAGCGGATCGATGATGAAGATGCTGCCGACGCCGAAGGGCCGGTCAGTGAACGGCAGCGCGAGCTGCGTGCCGTAGACCGTCATCACGTCGAGCAGCGGGTGCGTGATGAGCGCCAGCCAGACGGCGAGCCACCATCGTCTGTAGCGGTCGAGCTCGCCGTGCAGCCGGGCGGCGACCCAGGCGATGAGTGGAGCAGTGAGCGTCAGGTAGAAGAGAGCGTGGCTCTCGGCCCGGTGGTACGTGACGTTGCGGACCGGATCGCCGTGATCGATGAAGGCGTCGAGATCGGGCAGAGTGCCGCAGATGCCGCCCCAGAGCGCGGCCTTCCACAGCCTCGTCCGCCGGCCCATGACGGCGACGCCGACGGCGGAGCCGAGTGCGAACTGAGTGAGCGAGTCCATGCGAGACCGGAGTCTACAGCCTCGCTCGTTCGTCTCCGGCACCCTCTCTCCCGGAAAAGGAGAGAGAGGGTCCGGGCGAGTGAGACGGCGGTCAGACCGCCGTCACTCGCAGAGGCTCTCCAGGTACCCCTGTGCCACGGGCGAGAGACGCTTGCGCGCGAGCTCCCGCGCCTTGGGCGCGTCCACAATGTACTCGAGCGGCCCCGAGACCAGCATCTGCCGGATCCGCGGATGCTTGGCGGAAGCTCGAGCCATCTTGTTGAGGACGGTGAAGCCGCGGTTGATCTTCTGGCGCGGCACCCGGTTCTGTTCAATCGACCGGGCGAGGTACTGGCCGAAGCGGGCGAAGAGGAAGTAGTCGTCGTCGCCTACCTGAAAACGCGCTTCGGCAAAGAAGTCGGGGAAGTTCTTCTCGAGATACTGAGTAACGCTTTGAAGACGGGGCCCAGGGTCGCTGTCAGTCGACGCTTTGCGCTTCTTCATCTCGGTATCGCCACACCTCCGAGGGTCCGGACGACCATCACTGGACGTCACGAGCGGTACCACACCCCGCGACGCGGCGCGAACGTTAAGGCACGCGGGTCGCCGATGCAATACTCTCTGCGGGGAAAATGCGTACCGTTCGTCTCATCGTTCTCTCTCTGACGCTCCTCGCGGCGTGCACGTCCCGCTCGACGCCCGAGGCGGAAGTGCGCGCGCTCATCGCGCGCGGTGAAGAGGCTGCCGAGGCGCGCGACACCGGGGCCGTGATGGCGCTCGTCTCGGAGCAGTACTCGGACGAGCTCGGAAGGGACCGGCAGGCGCTGCGCAACTTCGTGCGCGGGTTCTTCCTCGTCAACCAGAGAGTCCGGCTGCTGACGCGCATCGAGAGCATCGAATTCCCCGAGGACGGGCTCGCGCGCGTGCGGCTCGTGGTCGGCATGCTCGGCACGCGCGGCGACGAGGAGGACTGGAGCTTCGCCGCCGAGCTCCACGAGCTCGACATCGAGCTGGTGCGCGAAGGCGGAGAGTGGCGGGTGCTCCACGCGCGGCGGCACCGACCGGGCGGCGCGTGACGCCGACCGGCGGCGTCAGCGGCTGCGGTTCGCCTGAAAGCCCGCGATGAGCGCCGTGAGCTGGTCCGGCTCCACCGGCTTGATGAGGTGACGGTCGAAGCCCGCGCGGCTCGAGCGGTCGCGGTCCTCGGCCTGGCCGTAGCCCGTCACGGCGATGAGGAACGTATGCCGCGTCTCGGGCGCGGCGCGCATCCGCGCGGCGAGCTCGTAGCCGTCCATGCCCGGCATTCCGATGTCGAGCAGGGCAATGTCGGGACGGAAGACGCGTGCGATCTCGAGCGCCTGCGTCGCTTCGAACGCGACCCGCACCTGATGGCCTTCCATCTCGAGCATGAGGCCGAGCGTTTCGGCGGCGTCGACGTTGTCGTCGACGACCAGAACGCGGCAGCGGCCGCCTGCTCCCGTCGGCTCGTCGGTGCGTGAGCTCCCGCCTGAATGCGGCTCGCCCGCGGCCGGCAGCCGCACGGAGAACTCGCTGCCGAGTCCCGGTCCGGCGCTCGCGGCGTGCACGCTTCCGCCGTGCAGCTCGACGAGGCTGCGCACGAGAGCGAGCCCTATGCCGAGCCCGCCCTTCGCCCGGTCGAGACTGCGCTCGTCCTGTGTGAACAGCTCGAAGACGTGCGGGAGGAGCTCGGGGCTTATCCCCATGCCGTTGTCGCGCACGCGGATCACCACTTCCGAGCCCGCCGGCTCCGCGCTGACCTGGATCCACCCGCCGTCCTCGGTGTACTTGGCGGCGTTGTCGAGAAGGTTACCGATCACCTGCGTGAGGCGCGTCGCGTCGGCGTACACCCGGAGCGGCGCGGGCGGAAGGCTCACGGTCAGACGGTGGCGGCGCGACTCGATCAGCGGCCGGACGGTCTCGATCGCATTGTGGATGATCGGCGCGAGCTCGAGCCGCTCCTTCTTGAGGAGGATCTTGCCGCGCGTGACGCGCGAGACGTCGAGCAGGTCGTCGATGAGGCGCGCCATGTGCGTGACCTGACGACCGACCATCTCGCCGATGCGGGTGAGGCGCTCGTCGTCGCCGCCCAGCCGCTCGAGCAGATGCGCGGAGTTCATGAGCGGGGCGAGCGGGTTGCGCAGCTCGTGGGCGAGCATGGCGAGGAACTCGTCCTTGCGCCGGTCCGCCTCCTTGAGCGCCTCGGCGTTGCGGCGGCGCTCGGTGATGTCGACGTGGACGCCGTTGATGCGCACCGCCCGTCCCGAAGCATCGCGCTCCACGCGGCCTCGCACCTCGAGCCAGCGCAGCTCGCCGTCCGTGCGCAGGATCCTGAACTCGTCGCGGAATTCCACGACGTTGCCCTGACACCCGTTGATCACGGGCAGGACGGTCTCGCGAATGCGCGGCGCATCCTCGGGATGCACGTAGGAGAGCCAGGCGTCGGCGCCGGCTTCCAGCACCGACGGCTCGGTGCCGTAGAGGCGCGCGAGCTCGTGTGTGACGCGTACCTCTCCCGATACGACGTCCCAGTCGAACACACCCATGTGTCCGGCTGAAAGTCCGAGGTCCAGCCAGTCGCGGTGCTGGCGCAGTCGCTCGTCGGTGGTGCTCAGCGCTTCGCGGAGCCTGCTGCACTCGAGCTGCGGTGCCGCCGCCTCCGAGCGCGCGAGAGCGAGCTCACGCTGCAGGGCGAGGTGCGCGGTGAGAGAGTCACCCAGATCCCGCAGCAGCTCGGCGTCGGCGGCCGACCACGTCCTGGGCTTCGAATCGAAGACGATGAGCGCGCAGCGAGCGCGCGGCGTCGTCTCCGCGAGAAGTGCACACGCGAGGGCGATGACGGGCTCGGCGTCGGCTGAGTCAGCGGTGAATACCGGCGCGAGCTGCGCGTCGGCTCGCACGTCGGGCACGAGCAGCGTGTGCACACCGTCGCGCGCACGGTGCGACAGGATCTCCAGCGCGGCGGCGAAGCGGGGCGCGGCGGTACGGTCGGCGCCGACGACGGAGGCGACCGCCGGCTGATGCTCGTCCAGAAGGAACACCGCGCCTCGTGCCGCGAACGCGCACACGGCCAGACGAATCGAGCGGTTCAGAATCTCGCCTGCCGACGGGGCATCGGCCCGCGTCGGATGCCTGCTTTCGGCAGTCGCGCGATGGGGGGAGCTGGCAGGTGCGGCACGTGCTGCACCAGAGGTTCGCATCAGCGGCCTCCGGGGAATCGTTCGTCCTCGCTTCTTCGATGGCCTTTCCTTTATGGTGCGACGGCCACCTCTCTATTCCCCCCGCGCGAAGCTTAACCCATCGGATGCCGCGCTCACACCCGTCTCGCTGCCCGCCGCGACACCGATGGTTCCGACGAACGGAACCGGTCCCGGACGCGGGAACGCCCGGGACCGGGATCGGCGTCCGCCCGATCAGTTCTCGTTCTCGATTTCGCAGCCGATGCACGCGCAGCAGCAGCAGCAACAGCAGCAGCTGCCGCCGTTCGCGTCGTCGAGCACCGACAGGTCCTCGAGGTCGTTCTCGCTCGATCTGACGATGTCCAGGTCTTCCATCGACATGAGTCTCTCCTTCCCTGGGTTGACTTGAAGTGGATGGGCTCCGGGTGGGCGACCGCGCCTGCCCGGGCGCGCACGATCGCCCTCCGGCGCGGAAAGACTCGCTCCGCACGCCATGCCGGGCAATCACGCAATCCTGGCGCTTCTGGCCAGATTCTCGTGCTGTGCGCCGCCGGCGCCGCACCTACTCTCTGCTTCCGCGAGAGCAAGGAAGGTCTCATGAATCCCAGGAAGATCTCGCTCGACGGAAGTACCACAGTCGCAGAAGCGCGCGCGTCGGCACCGCTCCTCGAGCTCTTTCACGAGAACACCAAGTACACGCGCAGCCGCTACCCGGCACAGGCGCTCACCATCGCGCGGGAGCTCACTTCGCGTGCCGCAATCGAAGCGCTGAGCCGCAATTTCAAGGTGTACCGCTTCGTGGAGCGTCGGGCGCTCGGGCCACCCGCGGAGCCCGCCATGCCGCTCGGTGCGGCACTGCGTGCGCGGGTGAGCACCCGGGAATTCACCGGCGCGCCTCTGTCGCTTGCCGATCTCGCTTCGGTGCTCGTTCCCGCGCTCGCCTGCAACCGGCGGGCAGCCGTGCGCCATCTGCCTTCCGTAGAGCTGCGGTTCCGGAGCTATCCGTCCGCGGGGGGAGAGTTTCCGGTCGAGGTCTATCCCATCCTCCTGCGCGTGGCGGAAGTTCCGCCATGCGTCACTCACTTCGATCCGCGCGGCGGCGCTCTGGATGTGCTCCAGCCGCTGGATTCCGCTGCACTCGAGCAAGCGCTCATCGCGGACAGCGGAATCTCGAGGGCAGCCGCGGCGCTGCTCGTGTTCACGGCGGTGTTCGAGCGCTCGTCGGTCAAGTACGGGGACCGCGCCTATCGCCTGGCGCTGCTCGAAGCAGGTCATGCTGCGCAGAACGTATGTCTCACTGCCGCGGCAGCGGGCATCGCATCGCTCGCGTGGGGCGGCTTCTTCGACGACGCGCTCAATCGTCTGCTCGGCGTGGACGGGCTCGTCGAGGCCGCCGTTCATGCGGTATTCCTCGGCCATGCGCGTGAGGCTGCGCGGGAGAAGCCGGCATGAGCGCGTCTTCGTCCGCATTACCCGCTGCAGCCGATGCATCGGCCATCGCCTCCGAGAGCCTGTCTGCGCAGATCGATGCCCTCTCGGGTGCGCTACGCGCCGATCCCTATCGGCCCGATCTGCTCATCGAGCGGCTGCTCCTGCACTGCGGCGCGGCCAGGAACGAGGCGGCGCGCGAGGACCTGCACGTGCTCGAGCGTCTGGGCGTTGCTCGCCGCATGCTGCCCGCACTCGGCGCCCTGCTGACGGGCGCGCTCCGCGTTCGCTGCTGTGCGGGCGTGTATCTGCTGTACGCGTCGCAGCTCGACATCGCGCACGTCGAGCTCACTGAACAGTGCGTGCAGGACGCGCTGTGCGAGGCCTGGCGGTTCTTCGGGGTCCCGGGTCCGAAGCTCGTGGTGGAGCTCACGGAACGCCTGCCGGGGCTGCACCACGCGGCGAGCGATGTCGCCGGCATCGGCTACATCAAGCTTTCGCCGCTTCGGTCGCTCCGCGAATACGAGGCCATCGTCGCTCACGAGCTCGCCCATCTGCACCTGCGCTCGGGGAACCGCTTTCTGGACGAAGGCATCGCCGTCTTCTTCCAGGCACGGCACGACCGCACGTCCATCTTCGTCGGTTCGCGTATAGACGGCGAAACGCTGCTCAGAACGCGAGGTCACGCCATCCCCGCGCTGCGGGCGATGCTCGCCTATGACGCGCGCAGCGATCTCTTCTTCGAGCGACTCGTGCCGGATGCCGCGCTGAGACCCTGCGTCTACGTCTCCGCGCACGCGCTCGTCGAGCATGCTCTCGACCGCCTGGGAATGGACGGTCTGCGCCGGCTGTGCGAGGCGCTGCAGTCGCGTGCGCCCTCTGCGCATCCGTCCGTCGTGGCGCATGCCCTGGGCGAGCCCATCGAGTCGCTCGACCGTCGGCTGCTGCGTGCCTCGAGCGGTCGGGGTTCGTCGGATGCTCTGCCAATGGATGAGCTCAGAGCGCTCACGCCGGCAAGCGTGTTCTGCACACCGCTGTCGGCCGAGGAGGCCGCGCGGCAGGTCGCAGGACTGCGTGCGGCGGTTACCGCAGTGTCGGATCCGGCGCACGAACCGCGCGGTCTCCTGGTGCGCGCGCTGGCACGGCGCGTCTTCGTCGGTGCGTCCGCATCGCCGTTCGCCGATCTCGCCGAGCTGCGTTCTCTGGTGCACGACCTCACGAGCATGCCCGGTCTGCCGGAAAGAGAGCGCGTGTGCCTCGAAGTCTGGCAGTCGCTCACCGAGGTCCACTCCGCCCCTTCGATGGCAGCGTGTATCTCGAGCTGGTCGCGGGCACTCGAGATCTGCCGACGGGCGCTCGCTCATCACGCGGACGATCCCGAGATCCTGTGCGCAGTGGCCGCGCTCCATGCTCAGGGGCCGGTCGCGTACGGGGCGGACCGCGCGTGTGCGCGTGCGTGCATGGAGAAGGCACGCCATGCGCCCGGGTGGTCGCGCTGGGTCGAAGCCTTCGAGCGCAGCCTGGAGGGCGTGTCGTGAGCGCCGCGGGTTCCATGGCCGTCGAGCTGGTCGGCGTCTCGAAGCGTTTCGCCGATGCATGGGCGCTGCGCGATGTCGATATCCGCATCGCGCCGGGCGAAGTCGTCGCACTGCTGGGCCCGAACGGTGCCGGTAAGAGCACCGCCATTGCGCTCATGACCGGGCTTCGTACACCTACCGCCGGCGCGGTGCGTGTATACGGTGACGATCCGCGCAGCCAACGGGCGCGAAGCCGCATGGGTGTGATGCTGCAGCACGCAAACGTGCCGCAGAACCTGCGTGTGCGCGAGCTCGTCGAGCTCTTCCGGAGCTGTCACGCCGCGCCGGTCGGCACGCGCGCCCTGCTCGAACGCGCGGGCCTTCTGCACAGAGCCCGTAAGTCCGCAGGAACGCTGTCGTTCGGCGAGCGGCGGCGCCTGCTGTTCGCGCTGGCACTCGCGGGTGATCCCGAGATTCTCTTCCTCGACGAGCCGACCGCGGCTCTGGATGCCGCTTCGCGGGCAGCGCTTCTCGACACGCTGCGCGGGCTCGCCCGCGCGGGTCGCACCATCGTCCTGACGACTCACGATCTCACCGAAGCCGAAGGTATCGCTGGACGCGTGCTCGTGCTCGCGAACGGGCGGCTCGTGATGAATGGCACGCTCGAGGAGCTCAGGCTCACCTCCGACGTAACGCTGACGCGCAACCGCCACGGTGTGGAGGAGGCGCACCGCGGACGGGTTGCCGCCTTTCGCAGGGAGCGGATGTCATGACCGTCAGAGCGCTCTGCTGGCTGATTCGCTGCGAGCTCCTGAAGCTCTGGCGTGCGCCCGCGTTCAGCGTACCGACACTGCTCTTTCCGGCGCTCTTCTACCTCATGTTCGGTCTGCCGCAGGCCGATCGTACGATCGGCAACGTGTCGGTGGGCGACTACATCCTCGTCGCCTACTCGACATTCGCCGTGATGTCGGTGGGGCTGTTCGCCTTCGGTGTTTCCATCGCCGCGGAGCGTGCATCGGGCTGGGCGCGTCTGCTGCGACTGACGCCTCTGAGCCCGGCAGCGCATCTCGCGGCGCGCCTGGTGGTAGCTGCCGGCTTCGTCGCGGCGGCGCTCGTTCTCCTCTTTTCCGTCGCGGCAATCGGCACGAGGCGTGCCGACGTCTTCGAGCTGCTGCTGCATCTGCTGCCGCTGCTCCTCCCGGGTGTCGTGCCGTTCGCGGCGCTCGGCTTTGCGCTCGGCCATCTGTGCACACCCGGCGCGGCGACGGCGGTCGCCAATCTCCTGTTTCTGCCGCTGGCTTTCGCTTCGGGACTGTTCGTGCCGCTCGAGTACCTGCCTTCCGTCGTCCAGAGCCTCGCGCCGTGGCTGCCCTCTCATCATCTAGGTCTCCTCGGCTGGAGCCTCGTCGACCCGCTGCCGGCGGCGAGTCTGGCGAGGAGCCTCGGCATGCTGGTCGTGTTCACCGCAGGCTGCATGGCGTTCGCGTGGTGGGCGTGGCGCCGCGATGCGGCGGGCGAGGAGGCCTGAGCCCGGAAAGGACATGCGCGTGATTGAGGGATCCGCAAAAGTGAAGGCACCCGCGCAGCGTGCAGGTGCGTTCGAGTCTCTTCCGGCACGTCCGGCGGTCGACCCGGTGGTACATGTCATCGAGCTCGACGACGGCCGGATACAGCTTCGCACACCGAGCGACCGACTCACGATCGGTCGGGAAGCGCCCATCGCGCGCGATCTCCTTCAGGCCTGCGACGGCACGCGAAGCGCACATGGGGTGCTCGAGCTGCTCGAGAGCAGGGGACACGATCCGCGCACGGCGTGCGCTCTCCTGCAGCTCTTCACCGTCCGTCGCGTGCTGGTGGACGGTGCACCGGCGCGCTCAGAGGATCGCATCGTCGCCACGGCGCGCCATTTCGCTCGTTGCGTGCGCGACGAGCGGCTGGACGCACGGCAGGCGCCTCAGCTCCAGTCGGTGCGCGTCGTGGGAAGCGGCGCACTGGCGGCAGAGTGCCGGGAACTTCTTTCGGTACTCGGCATTGCCGCGGCAGGTGAGACGCCCACGGGGCAAGCGGATGCCGTCGTCCTCGTCTGCCGCGACTGCGAGGATCATCGTGCCTTCCGCGAGCACAACCGTGCAGCTCTTGCGGCGCGCACGCCGATCCTGTTCGCCTGCCTCACCGATCTCCGCGTGCGCATCGGGCCATTCGTCGTGCCGGGAGACACGGCCTGTTACGAGTGCTTCTATCACCGTCTGCGCGCGAATCTCGATTTCCGGGACGAGTTCGACGCCTGCGTGGCTCAGGCCGCTGGCGCGGAGGGCAGCGCGCCAGTCAGAGCCCGCGTGCACGAGCGCATCGCCGCGGCGATCGCCTGCGCGCAGTGCGTGAGCTTTCTCGCGGGCGCTCTGCAGCACTGCGCCTTCGATGCGGTGATCGAGCTCGATCCGGTCACGATCGATCTTTCCATCGGCCGCGTGCTGAAGCTCCCGCGCTGTGAGGTCTGCGGCTTCAGGACCGATTCAGCACCGCCTCCTGCGGTCCGCGACTGGCTCTGAAGGAGCGGCACGTGCTGTCGGAAGAGCTGCGGCGGGTGTGCACGCGCATGATCCCTCCCCGCCCCGCCACCTGGCGGCGGCGGGGTCCCGGCACGCGACA
>QGVD01000047.1 GCA_003242685.1 Pseudomonadota bacterium
CTCCTGCGCCCGCCCCCCCCCCAAGTTGTACCTCGAGCGGATCCCGAGCCGCGCCCCGATCTCCAGGATCTTCCACGCCCTGCCGACGCACGCAGCGCTCTGCCCCGGCATCGCGTAGTTGCCCTCCACGTCGTAGAAGATCGTGACGATGGTTCCGGTCTGCGTTGCGAGCGGATCCGGCTGACGGCTCGCCGCGAGCCGGGACGACATCGCCTGGATCCTGCGCCTCGCGCGTTCGATCTTCCTTCTCAGCATCGATTCACCTACGGCTGTTCCGCGTGCGCCGGTGCGCCGAAGTCCTGAGTGACGAGCCGGCGATAGCAGCTCTCGACCGCATCAGCGATCGAGCGGTAGCTGCGCCTGCGCCTCACGTACTCGAATCCGCGCAGACCCATCTCCCGCGCGCGGTCGGGCTCTTCGAGCAGACGCACGATGGCGTCCGCGAAGGCGGCGGCATCGTAAGGCGTGCAGTAGCCGCCGCCGCTCTCCTCGATCACCAGACGCTGGTCGGGCTGATCGTTCGCCACCACGGGGCGTGAGAAGAGCATGTACTCGAGGAGCTTGGTCGGGCTCGCCACGTCGTAGATCGGGTCGGGCGGTATGGGTGACACGCACACCGCCGCACTGCGCACGTGAGCGAACGCCGCTTCCCGCGGCAGGAATCCCGTGAACTCGACGCGCTCCGCGATGCCGATACGTGCGGCCTCCTCCTCGAGAAAGCGCCGGTCCTCGGGCTCGTGCGCGTCCCCGACGAGCACGAGGCGCGCATCCGGGCGGCGCGCCGCGACGCGCGCGAACGCCTCCAGCAGGAACTCGAGCCGGCGCATTCTCTCGAGCGAGCCCAGATAGACGATGCGCGGTCCGTCATGGCCGGAGTGTTCCGGCTGCGGACCCTGCGGCGCATCGGCGCTCTCGAGATCCACACCCATCGGCACCGCGGTCATCTTCCCCGACGGCACTCCGCGCCGGCTCATGCAGCGCCTCATCTCCTCGCTCTGGACGAAGATGTGGTCCGCCCAGCGTGCAATCACACCGTAGAGAATCGTCCGGAACACCAGGTAGCGCAGCAGCTTGAAGAGCCGGTATCGCGCGCCCGGCGTCTTCGCCTGCAGGAGCGAGGCCTCGGGATACGGAAAGGAGAGCCAGTAGAAGAACGGGATGCGCCTGCGCCGGGCCGCGACGAGCAGCACCGGTGCGATGAGGAACTTGTCCTTGACCTGCACGAAGTCGTACCGGCCGGTGCGCAGGAGCGCCGGCGCCCGCAGCTCGTTCGCGAGACTCCGCAGGTGCTTGCGCAGCCGATCGATGGCGCGGCGACCCGGGTCGGTACGCGCCAGCCACACGCGGCAGCCGCGCCACTCCACGAGGCCGCTCTGCCCGACCGAAGGCGCTGCGCGCATGATCCAGTCGATGCGGTGCCCCCGCTCGAGCAGCTCCTTGCCGAACAGGACCTCGACGTCCGGACGGAACGGCGGGAATTCGTCAGCCGTGACGAACAGAAAGCTGAACGTGCTTCCGGGCATGGCCGGCGCCATGCAAGATCCGGTCCCGGCTTGTACCTTCGAGTCGCGGCGTGCAAGGAAATGGCACGAAGCTTGAATGGCCGTCGAGCCATCACGCTCCGTCCGAGGCTGCGCCGTCCGGCGCACGGAGCGAGCAAGGAGGAATTCGCATTGCACGCAGCCCCGGGGAAGCGGTCCGCGATCGTCGATTTCCTGTGCCTCGGCGTGCAGAAGGCCGGCACGACGTGGCTCCACAAGGTGCTCGAGGAGCACCCGCAGGTCTTCGTCGCGCGCGGAGAGGAGGACAAAGATACCCGCTTCTTCAGTCATTTCTACGATTACGGGTACGAGTGGTACGAGCGGCACTTCGAGCCCGGCCGCTCGGCCGCGCGCCGCGGCGAGGTCTCGACCTCGTACTTCTACTCGAAGGATGCGCCCGAGCGCGTGCACAGGTACCGGCCCGACATGCGCCTCCTGCTGTGCCTGCGGAATCCCCTCGACCGGCTGATTTCCAATCACCGGCACGAGATCCGCATCGGGCACGTCACGGGGGAGAACCGGCTGCTCGAGAACGGCCTCGCGAACAATCCCTCTTACGTCGAGCAGTCACTCTACGCCACGCAGCTCGCGCACTGGCTCGAGGTCTTTCCACTTTCGAGCTTTCACGTGCTCATCTTCGAGGAAGTCTTCGCCGCACCGGAAGCTGCGATCCGCGGCGTCTACGAGTTTCTCGGGGTCGATCCCGCGTTCCGCCCTCCGTCGCTCCATGAGAAGGTGAACGAAGGCCGCATCCCCCGCAGCCGGCTCGCGGACCGTGCCTTCAGGCTCGCCGCCCGCGGGCTGCGCCGCATCGGCCTCGGCTCACTGGTGGATTCGGTGAAGCGCGCAGGCGCGAAGGATCTCAACCGTGCCTCGGAGACGCGTTCCGGGAGCTACACGACGCTCGATCCGAAGACCCGGCGCGAGCTGCAGGAGCTCTTCGCGCAGGAGACGCGCCGGCTCGAGGAAATGCTGGGCCGCGACCTGTCGGTGTGGCGTCACTGAGCGCCCTGCGCGAGCCCGCCCTGCTTCGCGAGCAGCTCCACGAGCTGCTCGGCCCTGTCCGCGAGGTGATGCGCGTGCGCATAGGCCCGCGCGGCTTCACCGAGCCTGCGCAGCCGCTCCCCGTCCGCGAGGAGCGATTCGAGCACGGGCACCAGGTTCGCGGCGCTCCCGGCCACGATGCCCGTGCCGTGACGCGAGAGACAGCCGTCCGGGTCCACACGCGTGCTGACGACCGGAACGCCTCGCAGCCAGGCCTGGATGAACGTGTTCGGAAAACCCTCGAGAGTGCTCGTGTTGACCAGCACGTCGCTCGCCGCGATCTCCTCGTTGACGCGCTCGAGCGGCAGCTCGCCGAGAAACTTCAGGTTGGGCAGACGAGAGATGCGCTCGTGGAGCGCCGCGTAGCGCTTCGGATCGCCTGGACGGCCGATCATGACGAACTCGACGTCGGTGCGATGCGCGAAGGCTTCCGCGAGATCCACGAACTGCTCGGGATTCTTGACCGGCTTGAAGTTGGCGACCCAGACGACGCGCCGCCGCCCGCCGCGTCGCTCCCGACGCTCCTCTCCGGGCGCCGGGTGGAAGTTCGGCACCACCGCGGAGGCGGCGAGTCCGTAGTTCTGCTCGAGCAGCCGTGCCTGATCCCGGGTCTGAGTCACGATGACGTCGGCCCTGTGCAGCCCGAACTCCTCGATCCTCCTGCGCACGCGCTCGATCGCGGTCGAAGGCGACCATCCCGTGAGCTGCGGCGGGATCACGTCCATCTCGGACGCGGCATGGAACACGAAGCGCGCGCCGTGCCGTCTGCAGTAGAACGCGCAAGCCGCGACGTACGGCATCAGCGAACGCTGGTAGACGACGTCCGGCCGCAGAGCCCTCAGCGCGGCATAGACGGACGGAAGGTGCGTCAGCAGCCGCAGTGAGCCGCCGCGCCTGAGTCTCCCTACCGGCACTATGCGGTACGTCTCCCGCTCGAGACGCTGCGGAACCGCATGAGCGATGTAGAACGTCTCGAACTCGTCGCGCTGCGCGAGCGCATCGAGAAGACACTTGAGCTGGTACTGCGCCCCGCCCCGCTGGGCTTCCCAGTGACCGCCGGCGACGATGCAGAGACGGATGCGGCGGCCGTGAGCCGCTGTCGGGCCCGCGTCAGCCTGCCGCAGCGCTTCGGCTGCCATTCCTCTCATGCGTGACATGCGTATCCGAATTGCCTGAGCAGATCGCCCGCTTCGGCCGTGATGATCCGCAGCTCTTCCCGGCTCAGGCGCTCGATGCACCTCTCGTTCATGTCTTCGATGCCTCGCCCCGAGCCGCCGGCGAGCTTCGCATCGACGCGGGCGAAGCCCTGCTCGAGATCAGCGACCGGAACGCCGAGGAAGCCTGCGATCCGTTCCAGAGTCTCGTACGGCCGCTGCACGAAGTCCTCGTAGCGCACCAGGAGAAAGCGCCGCAGATGGCGCGCATCGTTCAGCATGACCTCGTTGACGCACCGCCAGTGGCGCGCGCCGCGCCGCACGTCCTTGCCGCCCTTGCGCTTGATGCCTTCCGCCACGGCATAGCCGTTGCGCACGATCCCGATGAAGCTCGATCGGGGGAAGGCGCGCTGCAGCCAGCGCATGCGCACGGCGTTCGCAGGAGTCTTCTCCAGAATGCGAGGCTTGATCGGCGTGGAAAGCTCCATCGACCAGTCGAAGACGAGACGCGGGACACTGCTCAGTGAATCGGTCTCATCGAGCCTCAGGTCCTCGATGTGCTCCGTCCAGACGCGCTCGTGCCCCTTGCGCCGCGCGGGCGGGATCGCGCGCGTGTATCTCTGCCCTTCGTGCTCCATGTAACTGAAGCGACCGGAGGCCGCCAGCACGTCGTGCAGCAGCGTCGTGCCGGAGTTGTTGCAGCCGACGATCATCACCCACTCGTGCCGCTCCTGCAGCTCGCGGAGCGCTTCTTCCTGCGCCCTTCCCCGGGTGAGCCAGAGCAGATCCTTTTCCCGGATGTGCAGCCACTGAAGACCTGCGCCGCCCAGCCCTCCGAGCCCGCGAAGCAGTGGCGCCTCGAATCTCATCTCGCGCTCCTGCCGCACCGAAACGCCGCCTCGACCGCACGGGCGAAGCCGACCGGCTCACCCATCAGTCGCTCGCGGCTCGCCTTCGCGCCGCGTCGCAGGGCTTCCAGCGTGCCGGGATCGCCGAGCACGCGCTCGAGACTCGAGGCCAGCGCGGAAACGCTTCCCGGCGAAAAGAGCAATCCATCGATTCCGTCGCGCACGCCGAACGGAAAAGGACCGAAATTCGGCGCGATGACGGGAACGCCGAGGACGAGCGCTTCGGGAACCACCTTGCAGCGGCCTTCGGGAAACTCCGGCCGAGTCGGTGCGGTGACCACCGTCGCGAGCCGCATGACTGCGGGAAGCCGGTCGTGCGGAACTCTTCCCATGATCAGCACGCGATCGGTCAGCATCCGCTCCCGCACGCCGTTCTCGAGCTCGAACATCCCGCGTCCGTCCCCGACGTACACGAGACCCGTTCGGTCACGCACGGACTCCGGGAGCATGCGGTATGCATCGAGCAGGTCGATGACACCCTTGTCCCTCTGCACGCGGCCGACGAACATCACGATGTGCTCGAAGCGCCGGACGAACTCCGACAGCTCGGGCGGCGGGGATGTCCGGAGGCTCCGCTCCGCGAAGTCGCGGAAGCTGAGCCCGAACTCGTGAGCTCTCGTCTCGGGCACGCCGATCCTGCGCATCTCGTGCAGCGTGAAAGGCCCGTGACAGACGACTGCGTCGCACGCTCGGACGCACATACGGTCGAGCCAGGACACGATGCGACCCAGGCCGCGCCTTTCGGTGAGCGAATTGTGGCGCGAATTGACGACGGGAACGCCGAGAAGCTTGGCGGCCGCGACCGACACCCACAGCAGCTCGCCCGTGCAGCCGCACAGCACGCGATCCGGACGGAACGCCAGAATGGCCCACCCGATGCGCAGCGCGGACCAGGCGCGCGAGAGGAATCGGCGCGGGCCGGTACGGACCGCGGGGAAGCTCTCCGCATGGATGTTCGGCGCCTTCAGAACGTCCTTCCGCGGCCAGCAGCAGAGCACCAGAAGCTCGTCTTCCGCATGCGCGCGGATGAAATCACCGATGAAGGCGTCCGGACCGTCGCGATAGCCGCTTTCGAGAACGCGCCGCACCTGATCCACCGCGTCGCCGTTCTTGACGTACGCGTAGCGCAGGCGCCGGGACACGGCGGCATGCGCGCTCCTTCGCGGCGCGCCGTGGCCGTGCGCGGAAGCATCGACGCGGAAAAGCGACAGCGGCGCGTCGTTGTCGTGAGTCGTCGTCATCGTGAACGCGTTGCGGTGAATGCGAGTCTCGCGCTCGATTCCGCAGTCGAGAGCAAGCTTCGTGCCCGCAGTCGCTCACACGACGGAAACGCTTCGTGAGAGCGTCTCCACGACTTCTTCTTCTCTTCTGCTCGTGTCCTGACCGGATACCGTCCACCGGAAGCGCGTCACGAGCCGCGTGGTGCCGCGGATGACGCTCGTCGCGACGATGGTCGTCGTCTCCCGCAGGTCGCCGAATCGAGGCGAGATCCATCCTGCGCGCGGCTCGAGGCTGCCCCGCAGGATTCTGAGCTCGCCGTCGCTGCAGGCGAGCTCGATGCGCAGATTTCCCGTCTCGATCAGGATCGACGAAGCGTCGTCCATCCGGCGGACCTCACATTCCGGATCGAGGTGCCAGAACCGCTCCACGACGTGGGCGCCGTTGCACTGAAGCGTGTCCTGGACTTCGAGCTCGCGGTTGCCGCAGTCGAGCCTCACGTCGCGCTCGTGGATCACGCCGTCGCGCAGCCTCCGGTATCCGTCGTGCTGCGCCCGGATGCGCTGCACCGGGGAATCGAGACTGAGGGAGATCAACCTGGGCGCGGCCTTGTGCAGCCACATGAACGGCCCGCCGATCTCCGACTGATTCTCGCCGTCGACGCGCACGGTGTTGTGCGCGGCCGTGCTGCGGAAGTAATCGCGCCACTTCCAGTCCCGGTGATAGCAGTACGTGCCGGGATCGACGAGCACCCGCCGGCCGCCGATCGAGAGCACGAAGGACAGGCAGTCCGCGTGGCCGTGCGCGGCGATGGAGAGATAGCCGAGCGGCCCGGCATCGAATACCAGCAGCACCTCCCGCGGGCTCCCCAAGTCGCGCCCGAGCACGAAGTAGCCTCCCTGCGGAAATGCACGTGCCCGCGGCCATTCCTCCCGGGGCCAGTTGACCGGCCGCGGGAATGCCGTGGCGAGCCACGCCGCAGCGGAGCTTCCGGTCGGACAGCCCGGTGCCCTGTCCGACCAGTAGTCGTCGAGCTCGAGCAGATCCTGCAGGCGCCGTGCGCGGGCCTGCGGCGAGAGCATGAAGCCCATTCCCTCGTCGCAGTCGCCGAAGTCGGGCAGACGTCCTCTGCAGTCGGCGATCGCGCGCAGGAAGCCGATCATGCTCCGCACGATCGACCAGTACTCCCGCGTGAAAGGCCGGTCGTGCAGCTCGCCGACGAGCCCGGTCAGGATCAGGAAATGCAGCACGAAGATCTGGTAGCCGACCGTCTGCTCGCGCCCCACTCCGTCCTCGTGGACCTGCAGACGCGCTTCGCTTTCCAGCACACGGCGCGCCTCCTCGCGCCACTTCGCGCTCTCGGGCCAGAACGGCCACGCATTCGCCGCCACGTACAGGCCGGCCATCTCTCCGATGAGATGATTGTTCGCGGACGAGAAGCGGGAGCGGTTCCTGTCGATGAAGCGGCAGTGCAGATAGATGGATTCGAGCCACCGCCGCGGCATCTCGCTCACCGCGAGCCGGAGCAGACGCGCCCCGAGATACCAGTTGAGGAGCCGGATGCCGTGCTCGAGCGCGCTCACCCAGTTCGGGCCGCGCGGATAGGGGCACGACTCGATCCACGAGTCGACGAGCGCGAGCGCGGCCTCGCGGAAACGTCGCTCTCCCGTGAGCGCATACCCTTGCGCGAGCGCGACGAACTGATAGTGCCGGTTGACCTCCCACAGCGTACGCAGAGCGGCGACGAACGATGCGCTGCGCAGGTAGTCGTTCTTCCAGGACGAGAGCGGCAACCGCAGCCCGCTGACGGGATCCCGGTTCCAGTCCGCGTCGGGAAATCCGACGCTCACCGGTTCGCCGAAGAGCTCGACGCGTCCCGCGAGAACCGCCTCCGCCTGCGCAACGTGCGCGGCCACGTCCACGCCTTCGGGCACGGGCCAGCCCGGAAGGTGGGCCGCCGCCGACCGGACGGTCACTGAGACGCGGGCGGGCCGCAGGCGTTCGACCCGGTCACCAATCGCCTGGGAAACGCGCCACACGATCTCGCCCGCCGACATCAGCGACAGCCGACGGACATACCAGTCGATACCGGCTCTCGACACTTGTTGTTGTCTCTTGTGACGTGTACGGCGTACGTGACGCTGATAAGCGACAGGATGCAAGAAGCATGCTCGGAGCCTGACGGGCGCCTGGCACGACTCGTGCAGCCGGGCGCGTCGTCGCAGGCGCATGAGGAACCGTCGGGATGAAGAGACCCAGGCAGCGGATCCATCTGATGGGCTGCGAGATCGACAATCTCTCGCTCGAAGAGACGCTGCAGACCATCGAGGAATTCATTGCCTCGGGCGAGCCGCATCAACACGTTGTCGTCAACGTCGACAAGCTGGTGAAGGCGCGGCGCGACCCGGCGCTGCGCAGGGTGATCAACGACTGCGCCCTCGTCAACGCGGACGGAATGCCCGTCGTCTGGGCGTCCCGCCTCCTCGGCCGGCCGCTCAAGGAGCGCGTGGCGGGCGTGGATCTCTTCGAGGCGCTGATGGCGCGCGCGGCAAGAAAGGGCTGGAGAATTTTCCTGCTCGGCGCGAAAGAGGAAGTCGTTTCGCGCGTGCGGCTGCTCTACGAGGCGAAGTATCCGGACCTGCGGATCGTCGGCCACCGCAACGGTTACTGGAAGCCCGAGGAGGAGGAAGAGGTCGTACGACAGATCGCCGAGGCGAGGCCCGACATTCTCTTCGTCGCCATCAGCTCGCCGAAGAAGGAACGCTTCCTTGCCATGCATCAGGCCAGGATGAGGGTGCCGTTCGCGATGGGCGTCGGCGGAACGTTCGACGTCGCTGCCGGCCGCGTGAAGCGCGCGCCGCGGTGGATGCAGCGGGCCGGTCTCGAGTGGTTCTACCGGTTCCTCCAGGAGCCGCGCCGCATGTTCCGCCGTTACTTCATCGACGACATGGCCTTCTTCGGCATGCTCGCCAGGGAAATACTGCGGCGCTGAAGATTCCGGTCGGTGAAGGCGATGCGCGGGTCCCGCGCATGCCCGATTGCATGGGCTGCGCGGCGAAGCGGACCTGCACTCTGCCTCAGGGGGCCGTCCTGAAACGCGCCGATGCGGTCCTGGGCCGTTGCACGCGAGCCGGCTCCGGCGCGCTCAGTGCGAGACGCATCCGGCGCGCAGCCACGATCCCGCAGAACAGCCAGAAGAGGAACGCGACGCCGTAGGTCGCCATCTGCTTGTAGAAGGTGGCCGCGAAGATCACGGCCATGCCCCCCATCCAGCCGATGGCCAGCGCGCCGTGCAGTCCCGTGTCCCGGCGGCCGACGACCCAGGCATCACGGAACACCATCCAGCAGAAGAGAAGCATCAGCGCAAGCCCCAGCACGCCGGTCTCCATGAGCAGAACGGATGCCTGCGAGATACGGAACGGTGCGAGGCGCCGGAAGTGCTCGCCGACGAACTGCTCGCCGAGCGCGGAGTCCGATACGTTGCCGATGCCGAACCCGAAGGCGAGCTGCCCGGGATCCCGCGCGAGCTCCCGCAGCGGCACGACGAGCGCGTCGATGCGGCCGGCCTCCTCGGAGCCGATGGTCGCGTCCTTCTTCAGATAACCCTCGAGCCTGCCCTCCATCATGAAGAAGTCGACGATGCCGTAGCCCCACCGCGGCTTCACGTAGTAGTCGTAGATCGGGATGAATATCGCGGCGAACGCGGCGATCACCAGCACGGCGATCGTCGTGTTGCGCGCCCGCTTGCCCGGATCCGACCCCGCGAGGAAGGTGACGAGAAGCCCGAGCGGCGCGAGGAAGATCGTCGCCTTGGTCTCGTTCACCGTGGTCGGGATCAGGATCAGCAGAACCAGCACGGCGTAGGGCAGGAAGCGCAGCCGGTTGCGCAGATACATGCCGGTGAGCACGCAGGCGACGCAGATCAGGAAGATCGACAGCACGCCCGAGTTCATGATCGTGCCGATGACCCAGTCGCCCGAGATGTGCCCCTTGGCCCACATCGTCATGCGCTGGTAGACGGCGAGCGGCACCTGAACGAGCGCGAGCGCCAGAACGAGCAGGAGCTGCTGGCGGAGCCTGCGGTCGTCGATGAGGAATACCGCCGGCAGGAAGAACAGCGGGAGCGCACGCAGATAGGTGCGCATTCCCGCGAACAGCGGCCCGGAATCCATGTTGTTGACGACCGCGCCGGCGGCCACGACGAACGCCAGCGCACCGAAGAGAACCCAGTATTCCGCGCGGACGAAGCGGAACCGGTCGCGCACGCCGGCAGCGACGACGTAGATCGCCGCGACGAGGGAGAGGAGCTCCTGCATGTACGCGAGCATGCCCGGAGCGAGACCTTTCTCGGCCAGGTAGTCGAACGTCAGGGCCGCGACGATGAGCATCAGGATCAGCGTCTGCATCGCGCGCCCCCGATCAGACGTGAGGGTGAGGCCTGTTGTCCGGGCATCGTGCGGCCGTGTGCGGCGATGGCGTCGCGTCTCCTGCAGGATTCATTGCGGTGCCGTGCGATCCGTGCCCTCAGCCCTGGCACGTACCGGTATTGCAAGTGCCGTGCCTCGATCGGCGACGTTCTTCGAGAGGCGATCCGGTCGCGGGTCCCCGCAGATCTGCGGCACCGAACGTGCTGCCGCACCGTCGCGGCCATGTAAACAACGGAAGCGCGCGGTCCGGAATTACAAAGCTCCCGCTCGAGGCAGTGCCGTCGCGACGCCGGCCGGGCGCATCCCGGTGCGTCGAACGCTCGCGCACGTGCGAGCCCGGAGCATCGCGCGAACTCGGCGAGACGCGAGCGATCGAACGCGCGCATGAGGCGATGCGACCGCTGTCGCGCGATGCCGACGCGAGCTCTGGCGTGGCATGAAACTTGCTCCCGAGCCCATGCGACCCACCCAATAACAAGTTATCTGGAGTCGGAATGCCGCCAGCCGTTCGCAGTGCAACCACAAAGCTCGGCTTCGTCGTCTTCCTGCTCGTCGCCGCGCTTCTTCATGCGACCGCGCAGGCACAGCAGCTCAAGGCGTACACGTTGCAGCCCGGCGATCAGCTCGACATCACCGTATGGAAGGAACCCGATCTCACGAAGCAGATCATCGTCCGCCCGGACGGCAAGTTCTCCTTTCCGCTCGCGGGCGAGATCACCGCGTCGGGACGCACGGTTGCGCAGGTGCAGGCGGAGATCGAGGGGCGTCTCAAGAAGTACATTCCGGAGCCCGTCATATCGGTCTCACTGCTCAACGTCGGCGGCAACCGCGTCTACGTGATCGGCCAGGTGAAGGCGCCGGGCTCCTTCGTGATGAATCCGCAGCTCAACGTGCTGCAGGCGCTCAGCATGGCCGGCGGCATGACGCCGTTCGCCTCCGTGAACGACATCAAGATCATCCGCGGAACCGACGGCAAGCAGAGCGTGCTTCCCTTCCGCTACGAGGACGTGAGCCGGGGCCGGAATCTCGAACAGAACATACTGCTGGAGAGCGGCGATGTCGTCGTCGTGCCGTGAGCGCGCAGGTCCCTGTGTGACACCCGGGTGGCACGCTCCGCTCGCCGGCAGCGCACTCGTCCTTCTCGCGTCGGCGCTCGGCACCGACGCACGGGCGGCCGACATCTACTGGACGCCGATATTCTCGGCCCGGGTCGAGGGTCATACGAACCGCGACCTGGTTCCGGACGAGACGGGCGAGGAAGACTCCAGCGCGGGCTACATCGCGGATCTGGGACTCAACTGGACTGCCGCGACGCCGCGCAGCACGACGCGCATCCGTCCCCGCATCCGCTTTCAGGACTACCCCGAGCGCGACGCGCTGCAGAGGCTCGAGCAGTTCCTGGACATCAGCACCCGCTACCGGACGCTGCGCAGTGAGTTCGGGCTCATCGGCAGCTACTCGCGGCGCGATGCCTACACGGCGGAGCTCGCCGAGGCCGTGTTCGACGAGTTCGACCCCGATGAGCCTTCGCGGCCGGAGACCGCGATCCTGATCGCCGACAACACCCGCACGCGTCTGCAGCTCCGTCCTTCGTTCGACCACCGGATCACGGAGCGTTCGGGAATCTTCGTCGGCGCCACGCTCGAGACGGTGGAATTCGACTCCGAGCTGCCCAACCGTCAGGTCGACTACGACTTCGGACTCGTCGAGCTCGGCTGGAGATACCAGCTCGACCCTCGGTCGCAGATCACCGTCGGTCCCTATGTGTCCCGCTACGAAGCCCAGGGCGACGCGCAGAAGGCCGACGCGTACGGAATGTCCCTGAGCTGGAGTCGCGACTGGAGCGAAACGCTGAGCGGCACGTTCACCGTGCGGGTCGAGCGCAACGAATCCGAGACCAGAAACGGGCTGGGCCTGGTTTCGGACGACTCGAGCACGGAGTTCGGCGCGACGGTCGATCTCGTCCGCGAGGGCGAGATCAGCGAGCTGCGGCTTTCGGCCGGGCGCTTCATCTCTCCGAGCAGCAGCGGCGCGAAGACGACGTCCGACGAGATCCGCGCCGAGTACGAGCGCTCCCTCAGCCCGCGGCTCGCATGGTCGGCGGCCGTGCGCGGCATGCGCATCCGATCCGTGAGCGACGTGCTGCGCGCCTCGGACCGCGACTACGCACGCGGCGTGCTCGCCCTCGAGTGGGCGATGTCGCCGACCTGGTTCGTCGGCGGCGGCTACGAGTACATCTGGAGCGAGTATCTCAACGACGTCGGGAGCGCCTCGGACAACGCTGTATTCCTGTCGGTGCGCTACCGGGCACTCGAACGGCCGCGGTGAGGAACCCTGTGTCATCCGGGCGAATCTCGGGGAGCACGATGGAGAGCGAGCCCAGGCTGCCGACACTCAGTGATCGTCTGGAAGTGCTCCGCCGGCGCTGGCCGTATCCGGCGCTCATCATGCCGGCGTGCCTGCTGATCGCGATCTTCATCGCCTTCGTGCTGCCGCCGATCTACCGCTCCTCCGCCACGATCATTCTCGAGCCCTCGGCGGTGCCGAAGGAGTTCGTGCAGACCGCGACCTCCTACGCGGACCAGCAGTTCGAGCTCGTCCAGCGCCGGGTGATGACCACCGACAGCCTGGTCGAGCTCGTCCGCAAGATCGACCCCTATCCCCACCTGCGCGGCGCGAGCGAACGCGAAAAGGCGAGGATGGTATCGTCCGCCACGTCGATCGAGCGCGTGGACCCCGTGACACTCGAGACGCTGGCCCAGTCGAATGCCTTCTCGATCCACTACCACAATCCGGATCCGAAGCTTGCCACGGCGGTCATGGAGCAGATCGTCGCCCTCTTCCTCGACTACAACCGCAGGACGCGCAGGGAGCTGGCGTCGGGCACCTACCGGTTCCTGCTGTCGGAGTCGCGCAAGCTCAGCGAGTCGATCCGCGAGATGGAAGCGCGGCTCGCCGAGTTCAAGGCGAAGTACGGTGATGCGCTGCCCGAAGCTCAGACGCGCAACCTGGCGGCGCTCGATGCGGCGCGCCAGGAGTACGACGCACTGCAGGCGCAGATCCGGCTCGTCGAGCAGCGCGAGGAGTTGCTGCGCCTGCAGCTTTCCGAGGTGCCGCCGACGCTCGTCGCCGCGGTGAGCGACCAGCGTCTGCAGCTCGCGCAGCTTCGCGCAGAACTCGCGGAAGCCGAAAAGCGTTACACACCCGAGCATCCCGACGTGCGGCGGCTGCGCCGCGCCATTCAGACGCTCATCGAGGAGTCACGGAACAACCCGGACCGCAGCACGGTGAAGCCCGACAACCCGGAGTACCTGCGGATCTCGACGGAGCTCGACGCAGTGCGCCGCGAGCTCAGTGCCCTGCGCGCACGTGCGGCCCGCGCCCAGCAGCAGATCGACCGCTACAGCCGGAGCCTGGAGCTCGCGCCGAACGTCGAGCGCGAGTACGCCCAGCTCGCGCGCGACTACGAGATCGCTCAGGCGCAGTTCAGGGACATCCAGAACCGCCTGAAGGAAGCGGACCTGGCGCAGGCGCTCGTGGAAGAGGAGCAGGGAGAGCGCTTCACGCTCATCCGTCCGCCCAGTACCCCTACCGAGCCCTACAGTCCGAACAGGCTCGGAATCATCCTGCTGGGACTGCTGCTCGGCGCCGCGCTCGGCATCGGCGCCGCGATGCTCGTCGAGATGAGCGATCCGACCGTGCGCGGCGCCCGCGACCTGCAGGAGCTCACCGGCACCTCGATGATCGCGGCGGTGCCCGTGCTCCTCAATCGCGAGGACCAGCGCCTGCGGCGCTTCAGATGGGGCTCGATCGCGGTGATCTACGGTCTCGCCATCATCATCGTGAGCGCCGCCGTGGTGGGTGCCTCGGCGTGAGCACGAAGCCGGATTCGTGAGGGCCTGCTAAGGGAAGACGGCGGTATGACGATTCAGGACGCACTGGAGAAGGCCAAGCGGCAGCGACAGGCTCTGCAGCGTGGGGGGCTGCACCTGACGGAAATACCGCGGCCCGAGCCCGGCGGCTCGCGCCCCATCGAGCGGGAATTTCCCCGTGTCGACTACGACCTCGACGCCTGCGAGGCCGCACGCATCCTCGTGCCCGAGAACACGAGCCTGGACGTCGGCTCCGCCCTCGCCGCCTACCGCATGCTGCGCACTCGCGTTCTGCACCGCATGCGCGCCAACCGCTGGACGACGCTCGCGATCACGAGCCCCGGGCCCGGTGAGGGCAAGTCGGTCACGGCGCTCAATCTCGCGCTCAGCATCGCGCGCGAGAAGAACAACAACGTGTTCCTGATCGATCTCGACATGAACAACCCGAGCGTCTGCCGCTATCTCGGGATCGAGCCGCCGCGGGGCATCGTGCGCTTCTTCACCGGCGAGGTGGAGGCCGAAGACGTGCTGTTCACGATCGGCATCGACCGTCTGGTTCTCGCGGGCGGCGTCGAGACCACCGCGTTCTCCTCCGAGCTGCTCGCCTCCGGTCGCCTCGAGCTGCTGCTCGACACCATCCGCAGGATCGCCCATCAGCCGCTCGTGCTGCTCGATCTGCCGCCGGTCCTGAGCACGGACGACTTCCTCGTCACGGCGCCGCGCGTCGACGCCACGCTGCTCGTGATCGCAGAAGGCCGGACACGCCGCGACGGCCTGCAACGGACCCTGGATCTGCTCTCCGGGTTCACGCTCGCAGGCGTGATGCTGAACCGCTCGCACGAACGGGTCACCGACTACTACAGCCGGCACTACGCGTACTACAGGCAATCATCCGCCTCCTCGTGAGCTGCAGTCCCGCTTCGAACCGCTGCCGCGCCGCACGACCCGGCGCGAAGCGCTGACGACGCGTCTCCCGTTTCACATGGACAGTCTGCATCATCGCGCATCCGGATCCTCGAGCCGCGCCCGCGACGTTCCGGCCGCGTACGCCCGCAGCGTGCTGATGGTGGGTCCCCACCCGCGCATGATGGGCGGAATGGCGACGGTCATCGGCGGATACATCGACGGCGGGCTCTTCGAGCGCGTCACCTGCCGTTTCGTATCCACGTACCGCGACGGAGGCTACGCTGCGAAGGCGCTCGCGGCCCTCGATGGCTGGACGCGGATCCTCTACCGCCTGTGCACGATGGACGCGCCACTCGTCCACATCCACATCGGTGCACGCGCTTCGTTCTGGCGCAAGTCCGCCGTCTGTCTGATGGCGAAGGCGCTGCGTCGCCCGTATCTGCTGCACGTCCATGGATCCGAGTTCATGCAGTTCTACGACGACGAGTGCGGCCCGCGCGCGAAGCGCTTCGTCGCCTCGCTACTGCGCGACGCCGAGGTCGTGCTCGCACTGTCGGAACAGTGGCGCACGAACCTGATGCGGATCTGTCCGGACGCGAACATCGAGGTCCTGACGAACGCGGTACGCCTGCCGCCCCGCGAGCAGCTCCGTCGCCGGCGCAGTGACGTGCCCACCGTGCTGATCCTCGGCCGCCTCGGCCGGCGCAAGGGAACCTTCGATCTGCTCGAGGCGTTCGCGCGCATCGCGGACCGGCATCCGCGCGCCCGGCTCGTGTGCGCCGGCGACGGCCAAATCGACGAGGCGCGCGCACGGGCCGAACAGCTCGGCATCGCGGACCGCGTGAGCTGTCCCGGCTGGCTGGACCCCGAGGCCGCGCGCGACGCGCTCGCCTCGGCTTCGATCTTCGCGCTGCCCTCCTACGCGGAAGGGCTGCCCATGGCGCTGCTCGAGGCAATGTCCTGGGAGCTCCCGCCGATCACCTCACCCGTCGGCGGGATTCCCCAGGTGATCCGGCACGGCGAAAACGGCATCCTCGTCGAGCCGGGCGACATCGACGCGCTCGCCGAAGCGCAGGACCGGCTGCTCGCGGATGCGGCGGAGCGCGAACGCCTGGGCAGGGCCGCCCGGCGCACGGTGGAGGAATCGTTCTCGATCGAAGCCGCGCTCGAGCGGGTGCTGCAGATCTACCGTCGCTTCGGGGTACCTCTGCGAACGGCTGTCTCCTGAGCACGAAATTGAAGCACCCCTACGACCGGAAACGCGCCCGCCGCTCGATCTTCGACACGGTTCTCTTTCGCGCCATCTCCCAGGCCGCGACCGTCCTGTCGTACGTCGTGCTCGTGCGCGGGCTCAGCGAGCACGAGTTCGGGGTGTTCAACCTCTTCTATTCGTTCATCTCGCTCATCGCAACGGTGCTCTCGCTCGGACTCGAGCAGACCCTGCGCCGCTACCAGCCGGAGTACATCCGCGCGGGCGCGGCGCCCGCGGCGCTGCGTCTCGTGCGCTTCGTGGCGCGCGGCCGGCTCGCCGCCAATCTCCTGATGCTCGCGGTCGTGCTGCTCGCATGGAACGCGATCGCACCTCACTTCGAGATCACCGCCTACCGCGCCCAGTTCGCGCTGTTCGGTCTGGTGCTCGTTCTGCACTTCCAGGCGCGCGTGCTGCAGCTCTCGCTCTCCTCGCACATGCTCCAGCGTTACAGCGTCGGCATGCTGTCGCTGCTTTCGGTGGCGAAGCTGATCGGATACTCGGCGTTCGTGCTGCTCGGCTCCCTGACGCTCGAGACCGCGATAGTGGTCGACATCGTCGGATACGCGATCACCTTCGCGGGGCTCAGGCTCGCCCACCGGCGCCACTGCGAGCAGGTCGACGATACCGGCTTCCGTTTCAGCCGGGAGGAACGGCGCCGGCTCCTGAAGTACGGGCTCGTGTACAACTTCAACGACGCAGGCGGAATGATGCTGAGCACGCGCGCGGACAACTTCTTCGTCGCGGCGCTCATGAACCCGGTCGCCGTCGGCGCGTATTCCTTCTATACCCGTCTCTCGAACATGGTGGCCCACCTGCTGCCGACGCAGATGTTCGAGAACATCATCCAGCCGCTCTTCTTCGCCATACCGCAGCAGGAGGCCGACCGGCGCGTGCCGCGCTACTTCAGCGCGCTGATCGACGCGTCGCTCCTCGTGCAGATGCCGGCTCTTGCGTACGCCGCCGCCTATCACCGCGAGATCGTCGACCTGGTTTTCGGCGGCAAGTTCATCGAGCACTCGATCCTGCTGCCGGTGGTCTTCGCGTTCGCCACTCTCAACGTGATCGCCACGCCCGTCACGCTCGTCGCCCAGTACGCCGAGAAGGCGGCCGTGATCCTGCTCAGCAGAATCCTGGGGCTCTACAACCTGGCGGCGCTCCTGATCCTGATTCCCGTGTTGGGCGTGCTCGGCGCGGCGATCGCCAATGGCAGCGCGCACTTCCTCAAGAACCTCTTCATCTGGTGGCACGTGCGGCATGCGGCGCGCTGGCAGGGCGCGTCGCGGGTCGTCGTGTCGAGCGCGGCGATCTGGGGAGCCTACGTCGCCGTCGCGCTCGTCCTGAAGCGGGCGCTCCCGGCGCATCCCCTGCTCCACCTGCTCGCCGGTGTGGCGCTCGCCGCGGTGACGATGCTCGTGTACGTGCGAAGCCCGGCGCTCTCGAAGTCGGACCGCGAGCTCTTCGGCTCCGTGCTGCACGGGCGCGAGGCGCGCGTGCTGCGCTGGCTCGGTGTCCTTCCTGCGGCGTGAGAGGCGGGATCGCGCTCCACGACGGGTGGCGGGAGTCCTGAACGAAACTCTCCGGCCGCAGACCGCCGCGGCAGGCGCGGCTCAGTAGGCCTTGTCGTCCGTCAGCACGCGCAGCGCGGTCTTCGCCAGGATCTTGAGATCGAGCAGCACCGACCAGTTGCGCAGATACTCGAGGTCGTACTTCACGCGCGCTTCCATCTGCTGGACGTTCTCCGTCTCGCCGCGGAAGCCGTTGACCTGCGCGAGGCCCGTGATCCCGGGCAGCGCCTTGTGGCGCATCATGTAGCCGCGGATGAGCTTGCGGTACTGCTCGTTGTGAGCCACTGCATGCGGACGCGGCCCGACGAGACTCATCCGGCCCTGCAGCACGTTGATGAGCTGCGGAAGCTCATCGAGCGAGTAGCGGCGCAGCACCCGGCCGAGCGGCGTGACGCGGCTGTCGTTGCGCCGGGCCTGCTCCACACGATCGCCGTCCTCGGCCACCGTCATGGTGCGGAACTTGTAGACGACGATTTCCTGCCCGTCGAGGCCGTAGCGCCGCTGCTTGAAGATGACGGGCCCCGGAGACGTCAGCCGGATGAGGAGCGCGATGAGGAGCATGAAGGGTGCGGCGACGATGAGCAGACCTCCGGCGATCACGATGTCGGTCACCCGCTTCGTCACGCCCTTGAAGCCGGCGAACGGCGTCTCGCACATCGCGATGACCGGAATGCCCTGGATCTCGCCGGTCCGCGACTGAATGAGGTCGAGCCCGAGGATGTCGGGCACGTAGTAGATCGACGCGGTCGTGTCGCGCAGCTCCTCGAGCAGGTCCATCACCCGCTGAATGTGGCGGATCGGCAGAGCGATGAAGATGACCTCGACGCCCGTCCGCCTCACGTACGGAGCGAGATCCGGCAGCCGGCCGAGGAGCCTGATCTCCTTGCCGTCGATCTTCAGGCGCTCCGCGCTGCGGTCGTCGAAGAAGCCCTCGACGCGCAGGCACAGCTCCGAGTTCTTCGCGAGGCGCTCTGCGAGGAGCAGGCTCGCCTCGTTGCATCCCGCAATGACCACGCGCCGGGCATTGCGCGGATCGAACAGCAGCCGCCGCATGATCTCGTGCATCGCGAGGATGCTGGGAATCAGCAGCGCGGGCGTGATGACCGCCCAGGTCAGGACGACGCGGCGCGAGTACTCGGCGGAGATCTTGGTGGCGTAGCCGATCGCGAGCAGCACGCCGAGCAGGATCATCCAGCGGCCGATGACGCTGAAGGCGAGCGGCGCGCTGCGCGAGAGCAGTGAGGAACCGTTGCGCGGCGGCGCGAGGAGCACCGCGGCCAGAACCGCGACGATCGCGGACAGCACGATGAAGAAGTTGTCGTAGGCGATGTCGTAGAGTCGGCAGAGCACGTAGAGCGAACCCGACGCTATGAACGCGGGCACTATCGCCTGCAGGAGCGCGACGAGCGCGATCGAGAAGCTTCGGCGAAGAACGACAGGTTCCGTCATGGTGCGACCGTCACTCCGTGATGCCCCCGACGGGCACGCTCACGCGGAGCGTCATGAATCGTTGGGAAAATGAAACGGTGCGTGCTGGCTGCACATGCCAAGCACAAGCAAGCGACGTGCCGCGTGTGGACGGGCCTCTCGCCGCCGTGGAACCGCGTTCACCGCGCGGTGTTTTCGCGGTTTCGCGCGCCGGCATCCACGGCGCCGCGGCGTTTCGGTTCCCTCGCCGTGGCGTCGACCCGGCGAGCCGAATAAAGATGTGTTGTCACAGTTACACGTCCACTGAACGCGCGGCGCGCTCGCGAGGCTTTCGGCGGAATACTGCTCGGCGTCACGACCCGGCCGGGAGCGTCGCAGATCGCCGACGAGGAGGTTTTTCTTTCTGTTTCAACGACTTGAGCCTCTTCAGCCGTGAGCGCGCCGCAGAGACTGTCTCCGCATGGCAACAGAAAGTGACGCTCCGTGGTCCCGCGGGCTCCAGGGAAATCCAATTTCCCTTTCTGTTTCAATCACTTGCAGCCCATGGCACGGGCGTTGCACTGCGTGAGTGACGCTCTCACCGCCGAGATGACGATCACGGCGTGAAGCGTCGGACGCAAAGGCAAACCCACCGAAAGGTGGGGGCGCAGAACTTCCGGTCTAACGGCTGAAAGGCCCAGGACAGCGGGGTTGCCGGGGTCCGCAGGGAACGCGCGACGGGCAAGTCGCGACGAGCGGGCCTCGTGACCGAAATGCAGCCGATCCGGCTGCGGCATCGCGCAACTCCCCTTTCCCCCTTTCAGACACGAGCCGGACAGGCGCCGCCGGCGGTCGCGGCTCGCACATGACCGCGCCGGAGAGCTCTTTTCCCGGTGCCATGCAGCCCCGCGATCCGTCCGCGGCGATGAATCAAACGACGGACATACGGGGGTTGCATGATGAGAACCGCATTCGGTTCGCGGTCGCACGTTCTCGCTGGCGTTCTTCTTCTCTCGGCTGCGCTTACCGCCTGTGGTGGCGGAGGCTCGGAAGACACCGCCGGGCAAACCGGGAACACCGGGAACGGCACGGCCGGCACTCCCATGACGCCGCCTCTGACGGCACCGCCCGAGGACTCGACCAACCGCGCCCGATTGTGAGCGGCACGGCGCCGACGAAAGTGACCGTGGGCGAGGCGTACGTCTTCCAGCCGCAGGCCAGCGATCCGGACAACGACGTCGTGACATTCACGATCGCGAACAAGCCGGCGTGGGCGAACTTCGATCCGAAGACGGGCAAGCTGTGGGGCACGCCGACCGCGGAGAACGTGGGAACCTACTCGGCGATCGAGATCGCCGCGACCGACGGCAGCTCCGTCACCGCGCTGCCGCCGTTCGACCTGACGGTCACCGCGGTCGCCGGCGTGCCGCCGAAGGCGGTCACCGTCGCATGGGATGCGCCGACTCAGAACGAGGACGGTTCGCCGCTCGTCGATCTGCAGGGCTACAAGATCTACTACGGCAGACAGTCGCAGAAGTACGAGACGACGATCACCGTCGACAATCCGGGACTCACCCGCTACGTCCTCGAGAATCTCGCGCCGGGCACGTACTTCGTCGCAGTGACGGCATACAACAAGAGCGGTGTCGAGAGCGCCTTCTCCGAGGAGCTGCGGGCAACGCTGAACTGAGCGGCAGCTGCCGCAACCGAAGATGCGGGCTCCTGCGTGCATACACAGGAGCCCGCCGTCGATGGGAGCGACCGGACGATGCCGGACGCAATCGTTCAGGAGCTCTGCTCGTTCGCCGTGGCGGCGGCGCGGCCGAACTGAGACGCGTCGATTCCGTGCTTCTCCAGGAGATCGTAGAGCGTCGGCCGCGTCACGCCGAGGAGCTCCGAGGCACGTGAGAGATTGCCGCGCGCGACGGCGAGCGCCTGGCGAACCGCCTGCATCTCGGCTCGCTGACGCGCCACGCGCAGATTGAGATACTCGGGGTCCTCTCCGGGATCCTGCAGTCCCAGATCGCTCGCGGTGACCACCGTGCCTTCCGCCATGATCACCGCGCCCTTGATGCGGTTCTCGAGCTCGCGCACGTTGCCGGGCCAGCGGTGCGCCTGGATCGCACGGATGGCGTCCGGCGACAGGCTGCGCGTGGGCCGTCCGAATCGCTCGGCAGTCTGCTGCAGCAGGAACTGCGCGAGCAGCAGACAGTCGCCCTGCCGCTCCCTGAGCGGAGGCACCCGGATGGTGACCTCGCTGATGCGGTAGAACACGTCCTCGCGGAACTGCCCCGCCGCGATCAGCGCGTCGAGGTCGCGGTTCGTCGCGCACACGATGCGCAGATCGAGCGGAATCGGCGTGCGGCCGCCGATGCGCTCGATGGTACGCTCCTGCAGCACCCGCAGGAGCTTCGCCTGCAGGGACACCGGCATCTCGCCGATCTCGTCGAGGAACACCGTGCCTCCGTCGGCGAGCTCGAGCTTGCCCTGCGTGCGCTTCGTCGCGCCGGTGAAGGCGCCCTTCTCGTAGCCGAACAGCTCGCTCTCGAGCAGCGTATCCGGGATCGCCGCGCAGTTGATCGCGACGAACGGTCCGTGAGCGCGTCCCGAGAGGCGGTGCAGCGCGCGGGCGAGCAGCTCCTTGCCCGTACCGCTCTCACCGAGGATGAGAACCGTGGCGTTGGTCGGTGCGACCTTCTCGATGGCCCGGCAGAGGCTGCGCATCGCGTCGCTCACGCCGACGATGCCCTCGAGAGCCATCGACCCCGTCTGCTCGCGCAGCCGCCAGTTCTCCTCCTCGAGCTCGCGGATCCGGAATGCGCGCCGCACGACGATCGACAGGACGCCCGCGTCGACCGGCTTGTGATAGAAGTCGGCCGCGCCGAGGCCGACCGCCCGCACGGCGAGCTCGCGCGCGTCGTGCTCGGTCATCGCGATGACCTTGGTCTCGGGGGCCAGGTTCAGGATCTGCCGCATCAGCTCGAGACCCGGCGCGTTCGACTTTTCATCAGCCGGGCCCAGATCGAGCAGCACGACGTCGGGCTCCTCCCGCCGCAGGACAACGAGAGCCTGTTCCGAGACTTCCCCGCAGACGACGTCGAGGTCGGCGAAGATTGCCTCGAGCTCCTTGCGCAGCGCGCGGTCGTTCTCGAGGATCAGGAGCTTACGGCGGCGTGGGGTGCGGCTCATCGTGCGTTCACCCCGCGCGGATCGCGTGACCGTCTCGTCATCGAGCCCCCTTGCCGAGGAGCACCACCTCGGCCGTCTGGATGAGGATCGTGAGATCGAACAGCAGATTGTTGTTCTTGATGTAGTAGAGATCGTACTGGAGCTTTTCCAGCGCATCGTGCTCCGACGACCCGTACGGGTAGCAGAGCTGCGCCCAGCCGGTGATGCCGGGCTTCACGCAGTGGCGCTGGAGGTAGTACGGGATCCGTTCGGAGAGCTCGCGCACGAACTCCGGACGCTCGGGCCTCGGCCCCACGAAGCTCATTTGGCCGCGCAGCACGTTGATGATCTGCGGCAGCTCGTCGATGCGGAGCTTCCTGATCACGGCGCCGACGCGCGTCACGCGCGGATCGTTCTTCTGGGCCCACTGCGCCTGCCCGCTTGCCTCCGCGTCCGTCCGCATGCTGCGAAACTTCAGCAGCTTGAAGACCTTCCCGCCGAGGCCCACGCGATCCTGGCGATACAGGACCGGCGCACGCCAGCCATCCTCGATCTTGATGGCGAGCGCCGTCAGCAGCATCACCGGCAGCATGAGCACCAGAATGGTGAGGCTCGCCACCAGATCGAGGCAGCGTGCCGTGAACAGGCGCAGCGGGTCGCGCCTGTACCCTTCTCCGAAGATGATCCAGCTGGGATTGAGCACGTCGACGCGCACGCGACCGGTCTCGCGCTCGAGGAAGGTGAGCAGCTCGGTGACGTCGATCCCGGCGAGACGGCAATCGAGCAGATCGCGGACGGGGAAGCCGTTACGCCGATCGTCCATGGCGACCACGACCTCGTCGACATCGAGCCGCTCGCAGAGGTCCTGGAGGCTTCCCCTCACCTGCAGAACCTGGTCGCCTGGTACGAGGCAGCTTTCACCGCTCGGCTGAACGTAGCCGACGACGACGAATCCGCGCCGGTCAGCGCGCCGGCGGAGATTCGCGATGGAGGCGGCGCGCTGCCCCGTGCCGTAGACGAGCACGCGACGCTTGAAGATGTCGCCGTCGACGACCCGGTGAAAGAACGCGCGCGAGAGCGACGCGCTGCCGATCGCACCGACTCCGGCGAACGCCAGCACGCCTCGACCGATCCAGATGT
This sequence comes from Pseudomonadota bacterium, assembly GCA_003242685.1. Taxonomy (GTDB): domain Bacteria; phylum Pseudomonadota; class Gammaproteobacteria; order Steroidobacterales; family Steroidobacteraceae; genus ZC4RG24. The sequence goes on from QGVD01000047.1 coordinate 23,603, forward strand.
CCGGAATCAGGTAGAAGAAGACGGTCGTGACCATGAGTCCGAGCGACACCGCCGCAACGAGCCTCAGGGCGATGCCGAACGTCCGGGCGCGCTGGCGGGCACTGTAGAGTCCGAGCGCAAAAAGGCTCGTCAGCATGACGGCGCTGAAGATGAGTGCCCGCGGCCAGAGGGGGCCGACGTCCGCCTCGATCTCCGCCAGATCCGACTGCAGCCGCAGCCGCGCGGCCAGAAGGAGCACGATGAAGAACGCGACGCCTTCGATCGCCGCGAGCACCGCGATGGATACGTGCAGGTGATGCCCGAACAGGCGAAGTCGCATGAGCCCCCTTACCGGCGCCGTTCCGTGGGACCCGCCCCCGCACGACAACCAGACGCTTCGAACGCTTCTTCCGAAGCCCGTATGGGAAAGGGGCTTCAGCGCAGAAGGCGGGCCAGAACTTTACAGTGCAGTGTAAAGAAACTCCCGCGACCGGCCGTGAAGAGGCTCACAACAGGGGAAACCGGAACGGGTCGGGGGCACATGGCCGACAATGCGGCAAGCCCGTTCCGGGGCCCCGACTGGCGTCCCCAGGGGGATTCGAACCCCCGTTACCGCCGTGAAAGGGCGATGTCCTAGGCCTCTAGACGATGGGGACGCCGACGAGGAGGGATGGTGGAGCTAGGCGGGATCGAACCGCCGACCTCTTGCATGCCATGCAAGCGCTCTCCCAGCTGAGCTATAGCCCCACGCAGGAGGGCCGCGAAGGTACGCAAGGTAGCCGCGGGTGTCAACTCTCCGTTCCCGAAAAGGTCGCGCGACGGACTCTCCCGGGCCGGTTGCCGGTGACGGCGCCCTTGTGCTTCCGCACGATGTGCCGCGGCTCCAGAAATCCCCGATTCGGCTGGCGTGACCGGGAACGCGTGGCTAGCATTCGCCCAGGGCTGAACCGTAACCCTGACCTCGAGTGCTCGAGCTCATCAAGTCGGAGCTGACCCGGCTCTTCGGACCCGAGTTTGCGCAGCTTGCCGGCACCGTTTACTGGACGGTGATCGCCCCCCTTTTCGCGCAACCGACGCTCGCACCTCTCTTCATCGCGTCCTCGGTTCTGGTGGGAGGCGCCTATCTGCTGAGAAAGTCAGAGCCCGGCAGCAAGAGCTTCCTGTCCCGCTGCTTCGCGTTTCTCGTTCCACGTCACATCTACGGGCACCGTTCGGCCATCCTCGACTACAAGTTCTACGTCGCGACGCAGTACCTCCTGCACTTCGTCAAGATCGCCCAGTTCGCGGTCGGCGTTGCCGCGGTACTCGGTATAGCGGAGGGTGTGCGCAGGCTGCTCGAGCTCATTCTCGGCCCGAGTGACGGGACCGGGCAGCCCGGGCTGATTGCCAGCATCGTTTTCACGGTCGTAATGGCGCTTGCCTTCGACGCAGCCAGGTTCCTCTCCCACTGGGTCTTTCACAAGTCACCGGTGCTCTGGGAGTTTCACAAGGTCCACCACTCCGCCGAGGTGCTCACGCCTTTCACGGCCTTCCGCGCGCATCCGGTGGATCAGTTCGTCGAGTTCCTGTTCCGTGCCATCGCCGTTTCCGCCGTAAGCGGCGCATTCGGCTACTTCTATCCCGAGGGTGTCGAGGAGCTGACGATCCTCGGTTACAGCGGCATCACTTTCATCTTCCATCTCACCGTCCACCTGCGGCACTCCCACATTCCGGTGGGTTTCGGGCGCCTCAGCACGATCCTCATAAGTCCCTTCATGCACCAGCTGCATCACAGCACTGCGCCCGAGCACTTCGACAAGAACTTCGGATTCATCTTCTCGTTCTGGGATCGGCTTGCCGGGACTCTGTATGTTCCGCGGCCGGACGAGCGCTTTGAGGTAGGCCTCCCTGACGAGGCGGACCGGTTTCAGTCGCTCTGGGATCTGTACGTCCGTCCGTTCGGCGCCGCCACCCGGGCGCTCTTCGCACCCCGGGGCTCCGCGGGCACCGGGCTCGGCTAGGTCGCCTGCAGGGAATCCCTGTGCGGAGGGGATTCAAGGAACACGCACGCCTTGTCGAACAGATAGTCGTAGCGCGTGAATCCGAAGTGCATGAGCAGGCGCGCCGCATGCAACACTGGCCTGCTCAACAGCCAGTCGGGAAGGCTCCTGGCCGAAGCAATTTCCGCGGCGCGCGCAAGACGCGCACCTGCCTGCATGCGTTCTTCCTCGGGCGTGTAGAAATGCTCCCATTGCGTGCGAATGCCTTGCGGCATCGGCAATGGACAGGGTTCAGAGCCGGGATAGGCCTGCCAGGGAACCTGCCTGATTCCCGGCGGTAGATACTGGAGGAGCCGCAGATAGAGCCGGTGCCGCACGAACAGGTCGAGTGGGTAGCTCAGCACGACCTCGATGAGCCGCGAGTCGTAGAACGGCATGATCAGCTCGACGCGGCTGAGATCCAGATTCTCGAAGTGCTGTTTGATGTTCCGGCGCGACTCGTTGAGCAGAACGTAGAGATGGAAACGGCGCCCCGGATCCTCCGCCTTGCGCCGTCCCAGCTCCTCGACGAGACCAAGACGCGGAAGGTGTAACACCCGCTCGCGCACGCGGCGGCGGAAGAGGCGTGGGGGCAGTCCGACGTGCTCGAGTTCCATGTAGATCGAGGCAGCCCGATTCGGGTTACCGGAGCGCATGGCTTCGATCACCTGCTCCGTGAGATTGACCGGAGCGAGGACGCGGTCTCCACCTTCGCCCGTCCACAGCGCTCTGGCCTGAGAATCCGGAAGCTCCGTTCCTCTCTCGGCCAGCCAGGACGCGTGCGCCTCGTGGAGGCGCTGCCAGAAATCGGTCGGCCCCGTAATGAGCTCGAAGTGACGAGTTCCCAGTGCAGCCGATGCCTGACGGGCCAGCACCTGGTCGGCCGTGCCTTCCGGCCCGAAACCGATGGTGTCGACCGCTGCGCCGGCGGCGCGCAGCTGTGCCACCACGCATCGCGAGTCCAGCCCGCCGGAGAGCAGCGCGACGGCTCGCGGGGCGGATTTCAGTCGCACGCGGACCGCCTCATCGAAGGCACTTGCGATCCGTGCACACATCTCCCGCTCGTCGCCGGACGCCCGAGCGATGGAATCCCAGCGCCAGTACTCGCTGATTCGCACCTTGTCGGGCGCTACTTCGACGATCCGTGAGGGCTCGATGGAGCTGACCGATTCGAGCACGGATCGAGCTCCGAGCGGGTAGCCGAATGCTGCCGTCTCGGCGAGTCCACGCAGATCACCGCGCTTGTCGACGAGAGGGTTGGCCCGGAGCACACGCATCGACGTAGCGAAGACCACGTGATGCTCGTACACGGCATAGTAGATCGGCCGAAGTGCGAGCTTGTCCGCGACGAGCCAGAGACTGCCGGTCCGCGGATCGAAATGCACCGCACAGAACGCACCCCGAACATGACGCAGCAGCGAGAAGTCCCCGGCCGACCACCGGGCGTGCAGGTCGTCGAGATCGTGCGGGCGCGAATGGAGTCCCGTCGGTCTGTCGATCAGCGGTTCGCCGGCGAACAGCGTGATCGGACCGCCGGGGGTTCTGCGCACCGCCCCGCCTTCGAAAACTCCAAGATCCTTCCAGACGAACGCATGCGTCGTGCTCAGATCGGACTCGAGTACGTCGCCCGTACGCCGGCTCAGTCCTTCATACAGAGCACGAACGGCCGCCTCCGGAATCGAGTGTGGTGCGGATCCGCGTGCAACGATACCGGCAAAGAGCGTCATGAGACCTGCCCCGTCGAACGTGCGCTGCCCCCACCGGCGGACCGGTCAACCGGGCGCGCCTGCTCCCCCTGAGGGGCTCACTATCGGCTCGTCGTTGTTATCACGCAGGTCGGCTCGACACTTCAGTGCGCCGACCCGCAGAACATGATAGTGAGCAGTTGACTTTACCGAGTCGAAGCCGCGCTCGCCAATGGCCGCCACTGCGGACGTGAATATGTTCACAACTCGTCATCTGGACGCAGCGTATGGAGCTGCCGACAGAAGAAAAGCGTGCATCTTTGGACTATCCTACCCTCGCAGCTCGCGGGAGGCGTTCTGCACGCTGCCCTCTACTGCAGTGCATGGCGACCTCCACGCGATGTCCAGAGGAGCGGTACAGGCCGGGTACCCTCGAACGAAAACGAAGAGGCACATCGAGTCGACTCCGGCGAACCGCTCCTGACAATCGCGAACCTGATACCCCCTTGAGGAATCGCCAATGCACTCCCCTCCTCCGGTCAGCATCGGTCTGCCCGTGTACAATGCCGAGCGGTACCTCCCTCTGGCCATCGAGAGTCACCTTTCCCAGTCGTTCGGGGACTTCGAGCTGATCATCTCCGACAACGGTTCCACGGACGGAACGAGGGAGATCTGTCGCGAGTACGCGGCGAAAGACCGCCGCATCCGCTACTTCCGTGAGGAACAGAACCGCGGACTGAGCTGGAATCATGCACGTGTCTTCGAATTGAGCCGCTCAGAGCTGTTTCGCTGGTCGGCGGCCGATGACATTCCGTCGCCGGGTCTGCTCGCCGAGCTGGTCGAGATCCTGCGCAACGATCCTTCCATCGTGCTCTGCGTGCCGCATACGAAGAACATCGATGATGACGGCGCCGTCATCGGCGAGCTCCCGCGCACCCTCGACCTGCAGATGGATGACGCGTTCGAACGCGCGAGAGCGGTGCTCACCCGCGGTTATCAGATGGTGTTCCACCAGGGTCTGATACGGCGCGAGGCGCTGCTCGCGACCTCTCGGCGCTGGAACTACTTCGGCTGGGACTTCATCCTTCTTTTCGAGCTCGCGCTCCAGGGCAAGATTGCGATGACGCGCGATGCTCATCTTCTGCGGCGCCTTCACCGCCAGCAGGCATCTCGGGTGCAGCGCGACGCGCAGAAAGGCGTGCGGCACATCGAACCCACGTTCGGAGCGAGGTTCGTGATGCCGCACTGGCGCTGGGCCACGGAGCGCCTCAGGGCGGCGCTCGCCGCACCGCTTCCAGTGTCCCAACGCATGCGCATAGGGCTTCTGGTCCTGCGTCACGCCTGGTGGGCACGGACGGCACTGGCTGCGGACGTCAGGGCATCGCTGCGACTCCTCTTCGGTCGCTCGAGCGAGCTTCCGCTGTAGCCAGACATCATGAGCAGCATCAGTTCCGGTACGACGCACGCGGGGCCGGATATCGGTGTCATCGCACTCGTCCCGGAGCGGTGGGAGAGTATCTCGCGGACGACCCGTCACAACGTCCTGCAGCGGCTTGCGCGACACTTCCGGGTCGTCTGGGTCGAGCCCCCCGTTTACTGGCGCGAATATCGGGCCGGCGCTGCATTGCAGGCGCATTCACGCCGCCCGTTCGACCCCGCTCCGGGGCTGCACGTTCTTCCGACGGACCTGATGAGCGTGCGCATCTTCCGTCCTGCAGCGCTGGCCCGCGCGCTGGAGAGACGACGACTTCGAAGAGCCGCTGCGCTGCTGCGTGAACATGGCTGCCGGCGCATCGTGCTCTACATCTGGCGTCCGGAGTTTGCGTCGGCGGTGGATCTGATTCCCGCCGATGCGGTCCTCTACCACATCGATGACGAGTACACCTTCTCCAAGGTTGACCGGCCCGTGCCGCCTGCGGAAGCAGCACTGATCCGGCGCGCCGACCGGGTGATCGTTCATTCGCAGACCTTGCTCGAGAAAAAGGGCGGCATCAATCCCAACACCCACCTGATTCCGAACGGCGTCGACTTCCACGCGTTCTCGACGCCGGCGCCGGAACCCGCCGCGCTGCGGGACGTGCCGCGTCCCCGAATCGGCTACGTCGGCGTGATCAAGCAGCAACTCAACCTGACTCTTCTGCTCGACCTGGCGCGCCGGCAGCCGGAGTGGTCGTTCGTCTTCGTCGGACCCGTCGGTGCGATCGGCGATCAGGCGGTGGCCCTTTCCGCATTGCAGAAGCTCCCCAACTGTCATTTCATCGACCGGCAACCGCCGGAGGCCCTCCCCGGCTTCGTCCAGCACATGGACGTCTGCACGCTGCCGTACGTGGTGGACGGCTACACGCGCTACATCTATCCTCTCAAGCTGCATGAGTATCTCGCTGCCGGCCGCCCCGTGGTCGCCGCACCGATTCCGGCGCTCGAGCAGTTCAGAGACGTCGTCACGACCGCCGAAACGGCCGAGCAGTGGATCAGCGGCATCGAGCGCGCTCTTGCAGCAGACGCCTGCTCGCCGGACGCCGCTCGTGCGCGCCGCAGCATTGCGGAGAATCATGACTGGGATGCTCTAGTGCGGCAGATCGCCGCAGTCGTGTCGTCGGCTCTCTCCAGAAGTGAGCCCAGGAGCTGATGATGAACACCTATCGACCGGTCGGACGCCTGCTGCGGGCGGGTGACCTCGTCCGCATCAAACCGCTGCACGAGATCCTTGCGACACTCGATTCCGAAGGGAGCCTGGATGGCCTACCCTTCATGGCGGAAATGGTGTCCTACTGCGGTCGAACGTTTCGGGTGAGCAAGCGCGCGCACAAGACCTGCGACACACAGTACGGTATCGGCGGTCTGCGCGTGGTGCCGCCTGCAGTCCATCTCGACGATCTGCGCTGCGACGGATCGGCGCACGGAGACTGTCAGGCTTCCTGCCTGCTGTTCTGGCACACGGCCTGGCTCACCCCCGTTACGGAGGACGTGCGCAGCAGGCCCGAACCCGGAACCGAGCAAAGGGATCGTGCCGGCAGCGTGGAGCCGGAAGGCCGATTCCTCTGACAGCAACGGTGAGCCGCTGTATCGATGCCAGGCCACCGA
>QGVD01000048.1:2500-30298 GCA_003242685.1 Pseudomonadota bacterium
CGAACTGCTGGAACTGCCGCATCTTGTTGAGCAGCACCGTGTGCCCGAGATGCAGATCGGGCGCGGTCGGATCGAATCCCGCCTTCACGCGCAGGGGCCTGCCGCGCGCGAGCTTGCGCGCGAGCTCCGACTCGATGAGCAGCTCGTGACAACCGCGTTTGAGCTCGGCCAGTTGTTCGTCGATGTTCGTCATGCAGCGGATACCGGATCTGAAGGCTCGTCCCGGCCATTGCGCGGGGCGGCAACTGTAACAGGGGCCGCTCCTGCGCACTGGCTCACAACCGGCCGGTGCGACATTGACCGGGGCTTCGCGGCTCGGGTACGTTCCTCGACCTTCCTGTCCGCCAAGTGTATTCGATGCGCATCAGGATCAGATCCGGGATTCCGGGCCTCTCGCCGTCGCGCGCCCATGCGCTGCAGCTCGTCGCGTGCGCGGTGATCGCATGGGCCTGGTTCTCGGGCGGTCCGGGGAGATCCGCACCGCCGGAAGAGCCCGTTCCGCAGGCCGCGCCGGCTGCATCCGAATCCGCGGGACCAGCGCAGCCCGTCACGGAAGCCCCGTCCGATGCGGGCGCCTCCGTCGAAGTGGCACCTTCCGGGTCGCAGCCTCAGAGCGCCGCGCTCGGGCTGTCCACCATCGAGGTGGTGGTGCGGAAGAACGACACGCTGGACCGCATCTTCCGCCGCCTGCAGCTCAATCTCGCCGATCTCGCATCGCTCAGGAAGCTCCCGGAGCTCAAGGCGCAGCTCGACCGGCTCCGCCCGGGTGAAGCGATCAAGCTCTACCACCGCGACGGAGAGCTGTGGGGCTTCGAGCGGCGGCTGAGCCCGAGCGAGACGCTCAAGGTGATGAAGGACGAGAGCGCCGGTTTTCTCGCGGAGCTGCTCGAGAATCCGCTCGAGGTGCGCGAGCGCACCGTGCGCGGCGTCATCGATCGCTCGCTGTTCGAGGCCGTCACGGCCGCCGGCGCGCACGATCAGACGGCTCTCGCGCTCGCCGAGATCTTCGGCTGGGACATCGACTTCGTGCTCGACATCCAGCGCGGCGACTCCTTCGTCGTCACCTACCAGGAGCTGCTGCAGGACGGGGAGTACGTGAAGGATGGCCCCGTGCTCGCGGCGCGGTTCGTCAACCGTGGCCGTGAGTACGTCGCCGTGCGCTACGAGCGCCCGGACGGCACCGCGGACTACTACACGCCGGAAGGGAAGAGCATGCGCAAGGCCTTCCTGCGCGCGCCGCTCGAGTTCACGCGCGTCAGCTCGCGCTTCAATCTCAACCGGCGCCATCCGGTGCTCAACCGCATCCGGGCTCACAAGGGCGTCGATTACGCGGCGCCGACCGGCACGCCCGTGCGCGCCGCGGGCGATGGCCGCGTCATCTTCGCGGGCCGCAAGGGCGGTTACGGAAACGTCGTCGAGATCGACCACTCGCGCGGCGTCGTCACGCTGTATGCCCATCTGTCGCGCTTCGCCAAGGGCATCCGCGCCGGTCAGCGTGTGCAGCAGGGCAAGGTGATCGGCTACGTCGGCATGACGGGTCTCGCGACGGGACCGCACCTCCATTACGAGTACCGCCTGAACGGCGTCCACAAGGACCCGCAGAAAGTTCCTCTGCCTGATGCCAGGCCCATCGAGCCCGAGCTGCTTGCCGACTTCCTCGCGAAGACGGCGCCGCTCGTCGCTTCACTCGACCTGCCGTTCGGCCCGGCGCTTGTCGCGCGCTGAGCGCGCCGCCGGCCGCGGGCGCGCGGCCTCGATCGAAAGGCGCACCGGCCAGGCTTCGAGCGCTTTTCTCTCGTGCTCGAGAGCTGCCGTCAGGAGCGGCTGATCCTCGAGTCCGGCGGCGGTGAGCGTCAGAGTTCTCTGGCGTGCCGTGAGCGCGATGTCCGGCGAAGACGCCTCTCCGCGGTCGCGATTGATGAGCAGCGCGAGCCGCAGGAGCACGGCGAGTCTCGGCGCATGACGGTCCCACGGCGGCAGCAGTGCTTCGAGCATCGAAGGCTCCGGCGCGGGGCCCAGGCTCCCGACGAGACAGGCCAGCAGCCGCTGCTCTCCCCACGAGAAGCCCGGCATGTCGCCGTGCGCGAGCAGATATGCGCCATGCCGATGATGGTCGGTGCGCGCAACGTCGCGACCGATCTCGTGCAGTCGCGCGGCCCACCTGAGGAGCAGCTCGACGCCGGGATCCTCGAGTCGCCAGGCCGTCCGGACCTGCGCGAGCAGACCGGCCGCCGTGTTCTCCACGCGCATGGCGTGCACCGTATCGACGCGATGACGCTGCTGGAGATCCCTGACGGTCCGCTCGCGCAGGTCCTCGCCGTTGGCGCGACCCACCATGTCGTGCAGCAGGCCCTCGCGCATCGCGGCTTCCGCCACGTGCAGCTCGTCGATCCGGAGCGCATCGAGAACCGCCGCGAGAATCGCGATTCCACCGGGAACGATGGGACGTCGCTCGGCGTCGATGCAGCGCAGATCGAGCGCCTCGACGTGACCTGCGGCCACGGCGCGGCGCAGAACCTGCTCGAGTCCATCGCGCGTGACGGCGCGCGCCTGCGGGTCGAGCTCGCGGATCGCTTCGGCGAGCGCCCGCACCGTGCCCGAGCTGCCGAAGGCGAGCTCCCAGCCTCTTCTGCGGAACGTCGCGCGCACGGGCTCGAGCTCGAGCCGCGCGACGGTGCACGCCTGCTTCATCCGCCGCGCGTCGATCCGTCCGTCGCCGAAGAAACGTTCGCTCAGAGAGACGCAACCCAGAGGAAGACTCTCGAGCTCGAGCGGCTCGAGCCCTCTGCCGACGATCACCTCCGTGCTTCCGCCGCCGATGTCGACGACGAGCGTGTGCGCATCGTCCTGCGCATGCGTCCGTGCGACGCCCGCGTAGATGAGCCGCGCCTCCTCCGCGCCGGAAACGATCTCGACGGGATGGCCCAGAATCCGCTGCGCCTGCTCGAGGAACGTGCGGCTGTTGCGTGCGACGCGCAGTGCGTTCGTTCCGACCACGCGGACGCTCTGCACTTCGAGCTCGCGGAGTCTCCGGCCGAAGCGCCGCAGGCACGCGAGCGCGCGCTTCGTCGACACCGCGGTGATCTTCCCGTGCGTCGCCACGCCGGCACCGAGGCGCACCGTTTCGCGCATGCGGTCGACGATGGTGAGGCGTCCGCGGTTCAGGCGCGCCACGACCATGTGGAAGCTGTTGGAGCCGAGGTCGATTGCCGCGAGAGCGGCAGGTACCGGGCGGAGGGCGGGCTCGCGTGCTGCGGCAGCGACCCGGACGACGGCGGCGGGGCGGCTCACGCGACCGTCGCGAAGCTCAGACCGCGAAGGAGGAACCGCACCCGCAGGTGGTGATGGCGTTGGGATTGCGTATCACGAAATGCGATCCTTCGAGGCCTTCGCGGTAGTCGATCTCCGCGCCCATGAGGTACTGCACGCTCATGGGGTCCACGACGAGCTTGACGCCCTGGTTCTCGATGCAGGTATCGCCTTCCTGCATCTGCTCGTCGAACTCGAATCCGTACGACAGTCCGGAGCAGCCGCCGCCCTGCACGAACACCCGCAGCATGAGGTTCGGATTGCCCTCGGCGCGAATCAGCTCACCCACCTTGCGGGCGGCCGCATCGGTGAAGACGAGCGTCGTGGGCTCCGCGTCCTGCAGCACCTGCTCGGGATTGCTCATGTGTCGGTCCTCGACGAAGGAATCACTTTCCGGATCAGCAGTCTAGAAGTCGACGTGCCGTCGGTCAAAACGGCTCGGGCGGTGACGCGGCCTATCCCTGCCCGGACGCTTCGGCCCCGGCGGTCTGCGCAGCCCCCACCCCCAGCGGAATGAGCCGCCCCTGGATCTCCGCGCCCAGCGTCATCTCGATGACGCCGTACTGCACGTTGCCGCGTACCCTCGCCTGAGCGCCGAGCACGATGCGCTCGCGGGCATGGATGTCGCCGTTCACGACACCGTTGAGCACTACTGTGGGGACTTCGACGGAGCCTTCAATGCACCCGTGCTCGCTCACGGAAATGGACGAATCCGTGCCCGGCTTCGCGACGACGTTACCGGTGACGTGACCGTCGAGGTGCAGGCCACCCGAGAACTCGAGATTCCCCTCGACGCGCGCGGTCCTGCCGATGAGCGTGTCGATCCGGTTGCTGAGCTTGGCGTCGCGGCCGAACATGAACTCCTCCCGTGCACGGGGCTGATCGCGCTAGAGCGCGTCCACCTTCCACAGAAACGACTGGACGAACGGCGCCACCCCCTTGCGGTTCGAGCGGATCTCGATGGTCACGCGCTCGGCCTTGAAATTCCCGGGAATGACGATCTCCTGCTCGAAGTTCTCGAAGTAGCGGAACGTGAACGGCAGCTCGGACTGCTCGCCGCCGGTGAGCGTGGCGAGATCCAGGCTGTGCGCGCGCCCATCCGTCTCACCGTCCACCCGCAGGCCGATGGTGCCGCTCACGGTGTCGTCCGGACGCACCGAGCGCACCAGCGTCAGGTGCAGTTCGAAGCGCTGCGGATCCTCCGTCGCGCTGATGCGCAGCTCGTGGATACGCACGCCGAGCGCGGCTGCGCCCTGCTGAACGATACCCCTGTAGAACGCGAGCTCCTGAGCCTGCCGCGCCACCTGAGCCTGCAGCTCGCCGATCGTGCGCGAGATCTCCGCGCGCTCGCGCTCCTGTCCGACTCTCACGGTGTCGAGCTCGGCGAGCTGAGTGCGCAGCTCACGGTTCTGCTTCTCGAGATTCTGGATCGCGACCTCGAGCTCCACGCGCTGCTGGGCGGCGGCGAGACGGTCGTAGCCGCCGTCGTAGCGCCCGAGCTCGTAGGCCACGTAGAGGGCGAAACAGCCGAGCAACGCCGCCGCGAAGCCCAGGATCAGGCGCCGGACGGGAGCATACGTACGGACGACGAGTTTCGCGGGCGGTTCGGCCATTCCGTACCGAGGGTCCGGGACGGCCTCAGTGGCCGTCCGCCGAAGCGCGCGCCTTGGACCGCCCTGTTCTTGCCACCCTGGACCACCAGTCGGGCAGCTCCGGCGTGCCCTGGGGGAACGCAACCGGAGCGAGCTCGGTCAGCGCGCGTACGTAGACGGGCCGCTTGAAATAGATGACCTCGCGCACGGGTTCCCAGTAGGGCACCCAGCGCCACTGGTCGAACTCCGGCTCGGTGGTGCGCCCGAAGTCGAAGTCGACGTCTTCCTGCTTCAGCCGCAGCAGAAACCAGCGCTGCTTCTGTCCGATGCAGAGGGGCTGGCGGTCGCGGCGTACGAAGCGCGACGGAAGCCGGTAGCGCAACCAGCGCTCGGTGCGCCCGAGCAGCTCGACCGACCGGCGGTCGAGCCCGATTTCCTCGTGCAGCTCCCGGAACAGCGCGTCCTCGAGCCGCTCCCCGCGGCGGATTCCACCCTGCGGAAACTGCCAGCCCCGGCCGCCGGTCCGGCGCCCGAGGAAGACATCGCCCCCGTCGCGCATCAGGATGATGCCGACGTTGGCGCGGAATCCGTCGTGGTCGATGAGGTCTGTCATGGCAACCTGTGGGAAGTCTGCCACAAGGTGCCGCTTGTCGTGAGCAAGCGCGCCCTCCTAACCTTGCGCGCTCGCCAGCCCCGGATGCAAGCCAGCTTCATGTCGACCCCGTCACTGTTCCAGGATGGCCGGGCGCCGCGTCTCCTCCTTCTGTGCGCCGCAGCAGCGACGGTCTTCCTCGCCTCGCTCCTGGTCGGCACCTCGGGGATAGGGCTGTCCGAGGCCCTGGCGGCCCTGGGGGGCGACACCGACTCGGCCGCCCGCAGTGTGCTCCTCGACGTGCGCCTGCCGCGGCTGCTGGCGGCTTTCGGCGTCGGAGGGCTCCTGGCCCTCGCCGGCGTCCTGCTGCAAGCCCTCTTCCGCAACCCGCTGGCCGACCCCTATGTGCTGGGCGTTTCCGGAGGCGCCGCCGTGGGGGCACTGCTCGCAATCGCGGCCGGTGCAGCCGCGTTCGCGGTCCAGTCGAGTGCCGCAGCCGGGGCGCTGGCCGCAGTCGTTGCCGTCCACGCCCTGGCGCGGGGCGGCGGCACGCCGCGCCTCCTGCTCACCGGGGTCGTGCTCGCGAGCGGCTGCGGCGCGCTCGTGACCGTGCTCCTCGCGCTGGCGGAGTCCGAGCGGGTGCGCGGCATGGTGTTCTGGCTGGCCGGCGATCTCGGCTGGGCGCTCGATGCGCGCGTGAGTCTTGCCGCCGTCGTGATTGCCACCGTGCTCGCCGTTGCGCTCGCGAGGCCTCTCAACGTGCTGGCGTCCGGCGAGCTGCGGGCCCGCAGCGTCGGCCTCGACGTCGATGCATGGCGCACGCTGGTCTTCGTCGCCTGTGCCGTGCTGACAGCGATTGCCGTTACCAGCGCAGGCGCCGTGGGCTTCGTGGGACTCATCACGCCGCACGCGGTCCGGCTGCTGTTCCGTACCAGCGACCATCGCGTCGTGGCACCGGCTTCGGCGCTGCTCGGCGGAACGGTGCTCGCCGCGGCGGATCTCGTCGCGCGGACCGTCGCGAGCCCTCATCAGCTGCCGGTGGGTGCGGTCATGGCGCTCGTCGGAGCGCCGCTCTTCATCGCGCTGCTCAGGAGTCAGACGCGCGCCGTGCACTGAGCCTGCGCTGCGCGGACGACGTGCCCTTCAGGTGACGAGCGTTTCGGAAACGGCGACCTGATTGCGCCCCGCGCTCTTCGCGCGATAGAGCGCGGCGTCGGCTTCCGAGATCAGCCGCTCGGCCAGCACCTTGAAGTCGCGCTGCCCCTGCGCCGGTGCCGCTGCGGCGACGCCGATGGAGAGCGTAATGGTCTCCGTGACCTCGGGAGTCACCTGGATCGGCTTCTCGCGCACCGCGCGCAGCACGCGGTTGCCGACGCGCTCGCCATCGGCGGCTGTGCCCTGCGGCAGCACGATCGCGAACTCGTCGCCTCCGAAACGCGCCCCCGTGTCGCTCATGCGCATCTCGGCGTCGATCCGCTGCGCCACCTCGCGCAGGACCGCATCTCCCGCGAGATGTCCGTACTGATCGTTGATGCGCTTGAAGTGATCGACGTCGATCATCAGGCACGCCACCGGCTGTCCCGATCGCTGCGCACGCGCGAGCTCCTCGCGCAGACGCGCGTTGAGATACCGGCGGTTGTGGAAGCCCGTCAGGAAATCGGTGAGACCGCTGCGCAGCAGCCGTGCGCGGTTCACCGCGTTCTCGATGCAGATCGCGGTCACGACGCCGAGATGCGCCAGGAAGTCGCTGGCGAGGTCCGGCGTGAAGCGCTTGCGGTCGTAGCTGCCGAAGACCAGCACGCCGTCGAGCTGGTCGTTGCGCCTGAGCGGAATGATGGCGATGCTCCCGATGCCGCGCGCCCGCGGCAGGAGCAGCTCGTGGTCGGCCGCCTGATAGGGCCCGAGCCAGGGCTTCTCGAGCGCCGCGAGCTGCGGCGCGACGCTCACCAGCACGTCGACGAACTGCACGGCGCGCAGCTCCTCGAGTGCCGGCCCGTCGCCCGAGAGCAGGTGCCGGATCTCGTGCTGGGGATCGTGCAGGGTGAGCCCGACCGCGGCGAGCTGATAGGACGCCTGCAGACCGTGGACGATGCGCTCGAGGAGCTGAGTGAGGGAGCCGGCGCGCAGGAGCTCGAGCTCGCGTTCCTGGGTCTTGCGCAGCAGGGACTCGTTGCGGGAGGCCTCTTCGGTCAGCTCGCGCAGGCGCGCCTGCAGCGCCCGATTCTCGGCTTCGAGCTGCACGATTCGCGCAGCGAGCACGTCCGGCTCGCGCGTATCGATGTGCGGTCGACGCATCGCCTGCAGACCCCCGGAGCCGGAACTCGGCATGCGCCCCGCCTCAGGCGCGGCGCTCGACGACGATCCGGCGATCCTCCAGATAATCGCGCCCACGCTGCATCAGGGCAACGAAGGACTCGTAATCCCGTGACAGAACCGCCGTGCGGATTCTCTCCACGGCCTTGGCCAGCGCTTCCAGCGACTCCGCGCCGTAGTCGTTGAGGCTCTGGATCTCGAAGTAGAGATCCGGGCTCTCCTGAGCCACCTTGGAGGCGACGTCGAGCTGCGCATCGAAGGTGGTGCTCGACATGCGGGCGAGCCGCGGCGCCGCCTCGCCGCTCTCGGCGAGGGCCGTGAAGAAGGCGATGTTGAGCGCGTGCGAGAGGCCGAGCACGTAGGCGATGAGGCGGTCGTGCTCGTCGAGGCTCATCACGACCTGCTCGGCCATCGTGGGGGCGAACAGCTCGCGAGCCCGCTCCAGGGCCTCGTCGGATCCGAGGTCGATGAATATGACGTGACGTCCCGAGAGCAGCTCCGTGTCGGGGCCGAACATCGGGTGCACGGAAGTCACCTTGAGCCCGTGTGACTTGAGGGCCATGAGCCCCGCCCGCAGCGGCGATTTCAGCGATCCGATGTCGAACACGACGCCCGGCGGCCGCCGCAGCGCCAGATCGCGCAGGATCGCGTCCGTGATCCCGAGCGGCGTCGCGAGCACGATGAAATCGTGCCTGAGATCCGTCTTGCGCCAGTCGTCGACCGCGACGGCCCCCGGAGGTGCACCGGCCGGATCGGCGACTTCGACGCTGAAGCCCTGCGAAGCGAGGAATTCGACGAACCAGCGGCCCATCTTGCCGCCACCACCGATGACGAGTGCACGGCGTCCGGAGCCCGCCCCGTGGGCGACGACGCTGGCGCGCTCCTGAGTCGTGAGCGACGAGCGGATGAGCAGGCGCAGGATGCTCTCTGCGAGCGCGGGCGACACGCCCACTTCGCTCGCGACGGCGCGGGCGCTCATGATGACCTCGCGCTCGCGCTCATAGTCGCGAGTGGGATGGCCGGTCGTGCGCTTCACGCGCGCGATCTCGCGACTCAGTTCCTGCCGTTCGGCCACCAGCGTCAGCAGCTGGCGGTCGATCTCGTCCAGACGCCGGCGCAGATCGTCCAGCGTCACTTCATCGCCTGTCATCGGGGGAGCTCGTCGTGTCTGACTCGTGTAAGGAGAGTACGGAGAGCTCCCTTTCTAATCGCTGGCGGGACCGTGCCGCAAGTCCGGATGAGATGTAATCCGGCTGACCCTAACGCCCGCGATTCCCGCGGCGCTCGCGCCAGTGGTCCGGGTGATCGCGATGCCGGCGATCCCGATCGTGCCGGTCCCAGGCACGCCCGCGGTGATCCCGGGTCCAGCGCCGGTCGTCGTTCCAGCGGTGGTTCCAGTCCGAGCGATGACGTCCGTCCCAGGGTCGCGAGGAAGGCGGCACGTGGCGCGGTCCATTGCGGTTGAAGCGGTGCCACCCGTCACGCCGCGCGCCGAAGCGATGGAAGTAGGTGTGGGGTCGATAGTAGTGATGATGCCAGCCGGCCAGGTGCGGCGGGTGTCGCCATTCATCGACACGGAAGCGTGCGTCGTAGGACGTGCCGATCCGCACGCGATCGGAAGCGGTGGCCGTGCATCCCATGCAGGCGAGGAGCGCGAAGCAGAGACCCATGCGCAGCATGCTCAACTCCTTCGAGCAGCGCTCGCGGCGCGAGCCATGCAGGGACGCTATGCCTCCCCTCATGAACGGGCGCTGAACCGGCCGTCTGCCGGCAGGAGGGGATTCGGATCCGATTCCCGGTAACATTCGGCGCCATGACTCTGCCCACCGATCTGCTGCCGGAACCCCTGCCGCCCGACCCTCTGCCGATCGCGAGCGCCTGGCTCGCCGAGGCCTGGAAACGGCGCGATCAGCCCAACCCCGATGCCATGGTCCTCGCGACGTGCTCGCGGGAGGGCATCCCGTCGGCGCGAGTGGTGCTGTGCAAGGAAATCGCACCCGAGCCGGGCTACCTCGTGTTCTTCACGAACTACGAGTCGCGCAAGGGCCGGGAGCTCGAGGAGAACCCGCGCGCTGCCGCGGTCATGCACTGGGATCACCTGCACCGTCAGGTGCGCATCGAGGGTCGCGTGGTCCGCGCCCCGGCGGCTGTCAGCGATGCGTATTTCGCATCGCGGCCCTGGCAGCGGCGCATCGGGGCGTGGGCGAGCCGGCAGAGTCAGCCCGTCGGCTCGCGCAGCGAGCTGCTCGAGGCCGTCAGGGCAGCCGCACGCCGCCTCGGCGTGCCCGAATCCGCAGGCGACGACCCGGGAATCGAGATTCCGCGCCCGCCGTTCTGGGGTGGTTATCAGCTCTGGGCGGAGGCGGTCGAGCTCTGGGTCGAAGGCGAGGCGCGCATTCACGACCGTGCACGCTGGACACGGACGCTCGAGGCTCTGCCGGATGGCGGGTTCGAACCCGGGCCCTGGACGGCCACGCGGCTGCAGCCCTGAGCCGTGAGCACGGCCCGGAGCGTTCGCATCCTGCTGCTCCTCCTCGTGCTGGGCGCCGTCGCGGCGCAGGCGTGGATCGACCGGGCATCGACGACGGACTGGGACGATCCGCTATGGGTCGGAATCTTCCCGCTCAACGGTGACGGCAGCGAAGTCTCGGAGCGATACATCGCATCGCTGACGGAAGCGGATTTCGCGGGCATCGCCGATTTCTTCGCGCGCGAGGCGCGACGTTTCGGCGTGCAGATCGAACAGCCCGTGCGGATCGAGCTCTATCCGTCGCCTTCGCGTCTGCCGCCTGTACTGCCCGCCGGCGCCGGTCCTCTTTCCACGATGTGGTGGAGCCTCAGGCTCCGCTGGTACGCCTGGCGGATGAGCGACGTTACGGGCCGGGCGCCGGCGCAGATCCGCATCTTCGTGCTCTACCACGATCCGCAGCGCAGTCCTCGCGTGCCGCACTCGCTGGGGCTGGAGAAAGGACTCGTCGGCGTCGTGCACGCGTTCGCCGACCGGTCGATGAGGCGATCGAACGAGATCGTCATCGCTCACGAGGTGATGCACACGCTCGGCGCGACGGACAAGTACGATCCCGAAACGAACGCACCGCTCTTCCCGCACGGGTACGCCGAGCCCGAGCGGGTGCCTCTGCATCCGCAGCCGCGCGCCGAGATCATGGCGGGCCGCCGGGCGCTCTCGGAAGGAAGGCACGAGATGCCCGAGAGTCTCGATCAGGTCGTCGTGGGTGCGGCCACCGCAGCCGAGATCCGATGGATGCGCCTTCCGTGAGCGTTCCGCAGTCCAGTCGATCGGTGATTCCCGGCGCGGAACGCTGCGTCCTCGCAGCCGAGTCACTGAGCATTCACGCCGGCGAACGGACGCTCGTGCGGGATCTTTCTCTCGAGTTCAGAGCCGGCGAGCTCGTCGCGATCCTCGGCCGCAACGGCTCGGGCAAGACACTGACTTTGCACACGCTCTCGGGCCTGCGGCCAGCGGAGGCAGGCCACGTGCTGCTCGACGGACGGCCGATCGCGGAGCTCACGCGGCGTGCGATCGCGCTCAGGGTCGGCATCCTGCCTCAGGATCTCGAGCAGGGCTTTCCCACGACGGTGCTCGAATCGGTGCTCGTGGGCAGGCATCCGCACCTTCCGACCTGGCGCTGGGAAGGCGCGGACGACGAGCGCATCGCGCGCGCGATGCTCACTCGCGTGGGACTCGACGGATTCGCCGGGCGCTCGACCGCGACGCTCTCGGGCGGAGAGCGCAGGCGCGCCGCCATCGCCGCGCTGCTCGCTCAGGATCCGCAGGTCTTCGTGCTCGACGAGCCGACGAATCATCTCGATCCGCATCATCAGCTCGCCGTGCTGGAGCTCTTCCGCGGGCTCGCGGACGCGGGACGCACGGTGATCGCCACGCTCCACGATCCCACGCTCGCCGCGCGCTTCGCCGATCGCGTGCTGCTGCTCTTCGGCGACGGCCGCTGGCGTGCCGGAACGGCGCGCGAAGCGCTCACCGCCGACGCGCTGAGCGAGCTCTATCTCACCCGCATCGTGGAAATCGACGCGCACGGGCGGCGCGTGTTCGTCAGCGCCTGAATGCCCGCAGTCGCCGCCGTCGGGTCCGCGGACGGGCGTTCGGGCGCTGTCACGCGCGGAGAAGCTCGAGCACGCGCGAGTGGAGCGCGGAGTTGGCGGCGAGCACGCTCGTCGTGTCGAGGCCGACATCGCGGCCGTCGAGATCGGTGAACACGCCGCCGGCCTCGCGCACGATGACGGTCAGCGCGGCGATGTCGAGCACGTTGACGTCGGACTCGATCACGACGTCGAGCGAGCCGCGCGCGAGCAGGTGGTAATGCACGAAGTCTCCGTAGCCGCGAATGCGGCTCACCTGCTGAATCAGCTCGCCGAAACGCTGCCAGCGCGCGGAGCGGGTCAGCGTCCTGAGATTGCCCGTCGAAACGATGGCCTGATCGAGCGCGGCGACGTCACTCACACGGATCGGCCGGCCGTCGAGGAACGCGCCCGCGCCTTCCTCCGCCCAGGCGAGCTCGCCGTAAGCGGGCGCGCACGAAACACCGAGCACCAGGCGCCCTTCACGAAGCAGCGCGATCTGCGTCGAGAAGAACGGGCACTCGCGCACGAAGGACTTCGTCCCGTCGATGGGATCGACGAGCCAGACATTGTCGGCATCCATTGCGCTGCGTCCCGTCTCCTCGCCGTAGAAGCCGTAGGACGGAAAACGCTCGGAGAGGATGCTGCGGATCGCTTCCTCGGCGCGCACGTCCGCCTCGGTGACGGGCGAGGCGTCGGCCTTGGTGCGGACCTCGAGATTCCGCCGATAGAGATCGCGGATGATCCCGGCCGCCGCCTGCGCCGCATCGAGCGCGGCCTGGAGCTCTCGTGAGGGCATGGGATTCCTTCAGATCGATTCGAGCCGTGATGGAGGCGGGGATAGAATACGGCGATGGGACATCGTCTCAGCAAGATCTACACACGGACGGGCGACGACGGCACGACGGGCCTCGGCGACGGCCGGCGTGTCGCGAAGGACGATCCGCGCGTCGAGGCCTATGGCGCGGTGGACGAGCTGAACAGTGCGATCGGTCTCGTTCTCGCCGTGCCCGGGCTCCCCGAGGAAGTGACCGCGTGCCTCACGGAGATCCAGCACGATCTCTTCGATCTCGGCGGTGAGCTGTGCATTCCGGGGCACCGGATGATCGCCGCGGAGCACGTCGCCCGGCTCGAGCAGACGCTCGACAGATTCAACGAGAACCTGCCGCCGCTCAGGGACTTCATCCTGCCGGGCGGAGGCCCTGCCACCGCCGCGTGTCACCTCGCGCGGGCCATCGCGCGGCGCGCCGAGCGCCGGGCGTGGACGCTCGCGAAGGCCGAGGACGTCGGACCGGAAGCGCTCAGGTACCTCAACCGTCTCTCGGATCTCCTCTTCGTGCTCGCGCGAGCGCTGGTGCGCCACGAGCGCGGAACGGAAGTGCTCTGGCGCCACGATCGCGGCAAGAGTCCGCCGCGCTGAGCGCGGACATTCGCCTCGGCTCAGCCGCGGCGACGCTTCATGTCTGCGCCGGCGCATCCAGGAGACGCCTCAGCCTCGACCAGTCGAAGGCGGGACCGGGGTCCGTCTTGCGGCCCGGCGCGATGTCACTGTGTCCGACGATGCGCGTGCGATCCAATGTCGGATAGGCAGAAAGCAGCGCGCGGATGAGCGCGGCGAGGCGCGTGTACTGGACGTCCTCGTAAGGCGAGTCGTCGGTTCCCTCGAGCTCGATACCGATGGAGAAGTCGTTGCACGCGGTGCGCCCGCAGTAAGTGGACGCGCCTGCGTGCCAGGCGCGCGCATCGAAAGGCACATACTGCACCAGCTCGCCGTCGCGGCGGATCAATGCGTGCGCCGAGACGCGAAGACAGGCGATCGCCTGGAAGTAGGGATGCGCGTCCGCGGGCAGCCCTCCCGTGAAGAGGCGATCGATCCACGGCCCGCCGAACTCGCCGGGCGGCAGGCTGATGCCGTGCACGACGATGAGCTCGGGCGCGCAGCCCGTCGGCCGTGCGTCGAAGTGCGGCGAGAGCACCTGCCGCACGCCGGCGAGGAGACCCGTGGCCGTGTCGATCCGCAGTACGGTCATGTCGCGCCCGGAAGGCATGAGCTCGAGAGTACCCGCACGATGATGCCATGCGACAATGGCGCTCCGCTGCAAGAGAACGCTCATGCCGTGAACGGAATCGCACCCGAGAATCTCGCCCTCGCCCAGCGCGATCTCGCGCACGTGTGGCATCCCTGCACGCAGATGAAGGACCACGAGTCGCTGCCGCTCGTGCCCATCCGGCGCGGGT
The DNA here is from genome assembly GCA_003242685.1 of Pseudomonadota bacterium. Lineage (GTDB taxonomy): Bacteria > Pseudomonadota > Gammaproteobacteria > Steroidobacterales > Steroidobacteraceae > ZC4RG24. The sequence goes on from QGVD01000048.1 coordinate 16,643, forward strand.
ACGGCGTGTGGCTCGAGGACTTCGCCGGCCGGCGCTATCTCGACGCAATCAGCTCCTGGTGGGTGAACCTGTTCGGACACGCCAATCCGCGGATCAATGCGGCGGTGCAGGCGCAGCTCGAGCGCCTCGAGCACGTGATCTTCGCGGGCTTCACGCACGAGCCCGCCATCGAGCTGGCCGAGTCACTGGTCAGAGTCGCTCCGCCCGGTCTCACGCGCTGCTTCTTCGCCGACAACGGCTCCGCGGCCGTGGAAGTCGCGGTGAAGATGAGCTTCCACTACTGGCGCAACGTCGGGCGCACGGCGAAGCGCCGCTTCGTGACGCTCTCGAACAGCTACCACGGCGAGACGCTCGGCGCGCTCGCGGTCGGCAACGTCGAGCTGTACAAGGCGATCTACCGGCCGCTGCTCATGGACGTCATCACCGTTCCGTCGCCCGACTGCTACGAGCGCGAGCCCGGCGAGAGCTGGGCTGAGCACTCGCGACGCAAGTTCGAGCAGATGGAGCAGACACTCGCACGGCACGCCGACGAGATCGCGGCAGTCATCGTGGAGCCTCTCGTCCAGTGCGCGGGCAACATGCGCATGTACGATCCGGTGTACCTGAAGCTGCTGCGCGAAGCGTGCGACCGCTACGAGGTGCACCTGATCGCCGACGAGATCGCCGTCGGTTTCGGCCGCACGGGAACGCTCTTCGCCTGCGAGCAGGCGGCAATCCGTCCGGATTTTCTGTGTCTGTCGAAAGGCCTCACCGGCGGCTACCTGCCGCTCTCGGTCGTGATGACGACGGAGCCGGTGTATGCGGCCTTCTACGACGAGTACACGAAGCTCAACGCCTTCCTGCACTCCCACAGCTACACGGGCAACCCGCTCGCCTGCGCTGCGGCGTGCGCCACGCTGCAGATCTTCCGCGACGAGGACGTGCTCGGGCGCAACGCGCGTCTCGCACGGTACATGGGTGAGCGCGCACGCGAGCTCGAAGCCCTGCCGCACGTCGCCGAGGTACGCCAGCGCGGGATGATCGTGGCGATCGAGATGGCGCGCGACGCGCGGCGCCGCGAGCCCTATCCCTGGCAGGAGCGGCGCGGACTTCACGTCTACCGATGCGGTCTCGAGCGCGGCGTGCTGCTGCGGCCCATCGGCAACGTCGTGTACTTCATGCCGCCCTACGTCATCTCCGAAGAGGAGATCGACCTCATGGTCGGCGTCGCCCGCGAAGGCATAGAGCGCGCGACATGCGACTGACCCGCGTGTACGTCGAATCGCCGCTCGCCGCGGGCGCGCCCGTCGAGATCGGCGGACGCGCGGCGAATCACATCGCGCGCGTGCTGCGGCTGCGCGCCGGCGATCCGCTGGTGCTCTTCGACGGACGCGGCGGCGAGTACACGGCGCGGATCCTCACTCTCCGCAAGGATGCGGTGCAGGCCGAAGTGATCGAGCACGTGGAAATCGAGCGCGAATCGCCACTCGCGATCACCCTGGCTCAGGGAGTCTCGCGCGGCGACCGCATGGATCTCGTGGTTCAGAAGGCGACCGAGCTCGGCGTGGCGCGCATCGTGCCGCTCCTCACCGAGCGCACGGTCGTGCGGCTCGACGACGCGCAGTGCGCGAAGAAGGTGCAGCACTGGCAGGCGATCGCGGTCGCGGCGTGCGAGCAGTGCGGAAGGAATCGTGTGCCCGAGGTCGCCTCGCCCATGCGGTTCGGCGAGTTCGTCGCGCGCAGCGACCCCGGCACGGTGAGAGTCCTGCTCTCGCCGGAAGGAACGATCCGCACGAATCAGCTGGCACGTCCCCCGGGAGGCGTGACGCTGCTGATCGGTCCCGAAGGCGGGCTCTCGGACGCGGAAGTCTCCGCGGCGCTCGATGCGGGATTCACTGCCGTGTGCCTCGGACCGCGCATTCTGCGCACCGAGACTGCAGCCTTCGCCGCGCTCACGGCAATCCAGCACGACTTCGGCGACATGTGACTCGCGGCGGCGTGCCGCGCATGGTTACTCGGTGCCGATGCGCGTCTCGTCGGCGATCATCTCCTCGAGCCGTTCGAGGTCCGGCACGAGGGGCGCTTCGTTGACCATGCGCACCTGGCAGATGACCGGCGCACGCTCGGGAAACACGCGCGAGTTGTCGGGACGCACCACGTCCGAGCTCACGCGGACGAGCTGCGGGAAGCCCTGCGAGACGATGCCGAAGTAGCCGCCCTCCACCTTCGAACCGAGGCAGTGGAAGACGACGATGCGCGTGCGGCCGGAGGCCGGCGGAATCGACTGCCCGCATGCGCCCTCGAACGAGACGACCGGGATCTGGCGGCCGTTCCAGGAAACGGTACCGATGTACCAGGGCGGAGCACCGGCCATCTCCGACGGCGGGTGAAAGCCGATGACCTCGGCCACGCACGCACGGGGAACGATGAGCCTTCCGTCGCTGAGCGGAATGAGGAGGCTGTAGATCTCGGTGACCCGTTCGGCCATGACGCTGTTTCCCTACGCGCGAGCCTCGTCGGCTTCGGCCAGGCGGCGCGAGCGCTGAGACGCGCGATACCGCTCGACCAGCGGCGCGATGGCGTCGAGGAGCTGGCCTTCCTGGTACGGCTTGCCCAGGTAGTCGTCGACACCGAGCTCGATCGCGCGGGCGCGATGCTTCTCGCCCACGCGCGAGGTGATCATGATGATCGGCACGTCCTTGAGGCGCGGATCGCTGCGCACGTGCGCGGCGACCTCGTACCCGTCCATGCGCGGCATCTCGATGTCGAGCAGGATGATGTCGGGCACGTGCTCCTGCAGCAGCGCGATCGCATCCATGCCGTCGCGCGCCGTGAGCACCCGCATGCCGTTGCGTTCGAGCAGCCGCTGCGTCACGCGGCGCACGGTGATCGAGTCGTCGACCACCAGCGCGAAGATGCGCCGGTCGCCCTTCTCGCGCCTGACGGTCGGCGCGGGACGTCCGCGCCACTCGGCACGTACCAGCGCGCCGATGTCGAGAATGATCACGATGCGGCCGTCGCCCAGGATCGTCGCGCCCGAGATGCCGCGGATGCCGGAGATCTGCGGGCCGACGGACTTCACCACGATCTCGCGGCTTCCGATGAGCTCGTCCGCGACGAGACCCGTCGAGTGCTCGCCCGCACGCACCAGCACGACCGGCACGGTCATGTCGCCCTCCGGCAGCGGCGAGGGCTCGAGGCCGACGAACGTGGCGAGGTGCTGGAAGCGGTACTTCTGGCCGCCGTATTCGAACGTGGCCGTGTCGCGTCCGAGGTGGTTCGCGACCTCCTCCTTCGAGAGGCGCAGCACGCCTTCGACCGTGGGCAGCGGCAGCGCGTAGAACTCGTCGCCGGTACGCACGACGAGCGCGTGACTGATGGCGAGCGTGAAGGGCAGGCGGATCGTGAAGCGCGTGCCCTCGCCCGCCTTCGTCTCCATGTGCAGCGCGCCGCCGAGCTTCTTGATCTCGGTGGCCACCACGTCCATGCCGACACCGCGGCCGGCGTGCTGGGTGATCGTTCCGGCAGTCGAGAATCCGGGCTCGAGGACGAGCTGCATCAGGTCCTCGTCGCTCAGGTGCTGACCCGGCTCGATGAGCCCCAGCGCGATGCCCTTCTCGCGGATCGCGCGCAGGTTCATGCCCGCGCCGTCGTCGCTGATGCGCACCATGACCTCGGCGCCCTCGCGGCGCAGCTCGAGCACGATCCGGCCGGTTTCCGGCTTGCCGCGCGCGAGACGTTCCTCGGGCTTCTCGATGCCGTGGACGACGGCGTTGCGCAGGATGTGCTCGAAGGGCGGCAGCATGCGCTCGAGCACCTGGCGGTCGAGCTCGCCCGTCGCGCCTTCGACGATGAGCTCGGCGCGCTTGCCGGTATCGGATGCCGCCTGACGCACGATGCGTGCGAGGCGCTGCACGTGGCGCTGGAACGGCACCATGCGCGTGCGCATCAGGCCGTTCTGCAGCTCGGTCACCGTGCGCGCCTGCTGCTGCAGCAGGTTCTGCGCGTCCTGTGTCAGCGTCTCGAGGAGCTGCTGGATGCTGGCGACGTCGCTCGCGGTCTCCGCGAGCGCGCGCGAGTACTGCTGGATCGACGAGTAGCGGTCGAGCTCGAGCGGGTCGAAGTCCGCGCGATGGCTCGACTCGTCCTCGTGTCGCGCGAGGATCTGCGCTTCCGTCTCGATCTCGAGCTTGCGGAGCTGCTCCTTGAGACGCGTGACGGTGCGCGACAGCTCGCCGAGGTTGAAGTCGATGGAGGCGAGCTGCTGCTCGAGGCGCGCGCGCGAGATGCTCACCTCGCCCGCGATGTTGAGCAGCTGGTCAAGGAGCTCCGCGTCGACGCGCGCCATCTCCGGGCGGTCGCCCGGCGCGACGGGCTCGCGGCCCGGAGGGACGGGCTGCGGCGGCTGCAGCGCCTCCTCGCCTTCCGCTGCCGTTTCCGACGTGCGCGGACCTGCGAACGGCGAGGGACGCGTGAAAGCGGCGACCGGTGCCGGCACGGGTTCCGGCTTCTTCTCCTGGATCGATGCCGGTGGCGGAACGGGCTCGGGTTTCGCTTCCGGCGCTGCAGTCGGCTGCGCCGGTACGCTCCTCGCGACTTCCGGTTCGGGCTGCGCGACGGCCGGCGGCTCCGGCTCGATGGCCGGAGCGGGTTCGACCGTCTGATTGACCGGCTCGGGAGCCGCTTTCGCTTCGGCAGCCGGCGGCTCCGCAGGAGACGGCGCAGCAGTCGCGGGCTCCGGTGCACGCGGTTCGGACGCCGGTGCGGACGGCGCCGGAGCCGCGGCCGACGACGGGTTCACCAGTGCATGAATGCGTGCGATCGCGGCGCGCGCGGGCGGCGGAAGGCGCCCTTCGGCGACCATATCGCGCATGCGCGCCAGCTCGTCGAGGCTCGCCTGCACGATGTCGAGTGTCGAAGCGTCCGCCGGAATGATGCCCAGCTCGACCTGAGTGACGAGCGTTTCGAGCTCGTGGCTGAGATCGCCCATCGAGCGGATGCCCGCCATCCGCGCACCGCCCTTGAGCGTGTGCAGAGGACGCTTGAGCGCGGCGCGCTTCTCGCTGCTGCCGGGATCATCGCGCCAGGCCGCGAGCGCGGATTCCACCGCCTCGATGAGCTCCGTCGCCTCGTCGACGAAGATGCCTGCGACTTCCGGATCGAACTCCGAGCTACCGTCGTCCTCGGCCGGCTCGGGTGCGGCGGCTTCGGGCTGCGGCGCGGGCGCCGGAGACTCCACGACCGGAGCCGCCGCTACGGCGCGCTGCTCGCTGGTGCGCTCGGCGGCGAGCGCCGCTTCGGCGATCCGCGCGTCGAGGTTCGCTTCGGCTTCCCTGATCCGCTCGAGAAGCCGCCCATGGTCGAGGAAGAAACCGGTGGACTCGTCGAGATTGGCCGCGACCGATTCCATGGCCGCCATGCAGTCCTCGAGCAGCGCGAGATCGGAAGTCCGCAGGCCGACGCCGCTGTCGAAGGCCTTGCGCAGCCAGTGATCGAGCGGCTCGGCGAGACGGATCCCGTGACGTGCCTCCGCGGCCTTCGAGCTTCCCGAAAGCGTGTGGCACGCGCGATAGACGTCCTCCGGCAGCTCGTGCGGCTCGGGCATGCCTGCCGCGCGGCTCAGGAACGCACGTACGGTCGCCACGTGCGCAGTGGTCTCGCGCACGTAGATCTCGCGCAGCGCATCGTCCCGTTCGGTCTGCACCGCGGCGGGCTCGCTTGCAGGCGCCGAAATCACGCGCTCCTCTGCACGCGACCCGACAGCGGGCTCCTGTGCCGCGGCCTGTACTGCGCTCGTCGACTGTGTGTCTTCGGCGGCCGCCTCCGCGCCCGGTGCCTCGCGTCCCGCAGCGAGCGCGTGTGCGCGCGTGACGATGGCGTTCGTGTCGACGGTCGGTGCCGGGCCGCCGTCGAGATGCGCGATGAGCTGCGGCAGGGCGGCGACCGCATCGCGCAACACGGCGAGGATCGCCGGCGTACGCGTCAGTGTGTTGTCGAGCAGGCGGTTCAGCAGGTTCTCGATGGACCACGCGAACTCGGCGAGATCGCGCGCGCCCACCATGCGGCCGCTGCCCTTGAGCGTATGGAACGAGCGCCTGACGTTGACCAGCGCATCGCGCTCGAGCGGATTCTCGTCCCAGACCGGGAAGTACTTCGAAATGCGGTCGAGCTCCTCGCGCGCCTCCTCGATGAAGAGGCTCACGAGCTCGGGATCGGCGTGCTCCGCGAGCGCAGGCTGCGGCGGTGCACGTGTGAGCGTCGGCGCCGCAGCGGTGACATCGAGACCGGAATCCTTCTGCGCGGCGGTTTCCTGCGGCGTGAGCTGCACGGTCTGCGCGAAGCTCGAAGCATCGACCGGCGGGACCGTCGGGATCGACGGAATCGCCTGCGACTCGATCGCCCGCAGGCACGTCTCGGCATTGTCGAGCATGTACCACGGATCGCTGCGTCCCGACTGCAGCGTCTCCATGTAGTACTCGACGCTGACGATCGCGTCGGCGAGACGGTCGAGATACTCGGACGGCACCGCCGGGCCGCCCGGCCGCATCACGTCCTTCAGGCGCGCGGTGATCGCGTCGACGATCTCCACGGCGCGCGTCTTGCCGAGCATCAGCAGCGCGGCCTTGATGCCGCGCATCAGCTCGGGCCACGCGTCGAGCCCGGCCGCATCGAGCGTGCCGCCGACGCTCTGCGCGATCGCTTCCTTGATGCGCGCGAGATTCACGATGCACTCGCGCAGCACCGCGGCCTGCACCTGCTGGAAGTCGGCGTCGTCGGCCGCTTCGGACTCGGTCGAAGTCCTGCGCGGAATGATCATGCCGACCAGGCGGTCGTCCAGCCGATCCTCCACGGCGATGAGCGCCGCGGCGATCTCCACCAGCGTCGCCTCGTCGGCGCGCATCTCGCCGCGCACGATCTTCTCGAGCTTTTCCGTCTCCGCCTGGACCGCTGCACGCTGCTCGCCGAGACCCAGCACGCCGAGCGTGTCGCCGATCTTGCGCAGCAGCTCCACCTGCGGCGCGAGCTCCTGCGGCTGCCCGGCACCGCGGCGCACGAAGATGTCGAGCACGTCCTTGATCTTCGAGAGGTCCTCGCGGATCGCCGCCGAGACCGTCTGCATGAGCTTCACGCTCGGCGCCGACAGGTTCTCGCGCTCCTGCTCGATGGTCTCGTCCACCGGCAGCAGCTCCGAGAGTCGGAACGACGCGCGGACCGCGGAGACGCGCGGACCGTCCGTCTCCGCACGTCCGACGTAATAGAGGAGATTGTTGAGGAGCTCTACGGGCGGCGACTGTGAGTAGCGTGCCTCGCCCTGCTCGTAGAGACGCTTGATCTCGCGATCGGCGAGACCCAGCAGACGCTTGACCGACACGCCGCCCTCGAGCCCGTTCTCGCGCAGCGCCTCGATGACCGCGCCGACCACCCACCAGAGCTGGAACACCGGCTGGCGCGTGGCGACCTGCTCGAGCTTCTCCGCGACGCTTGCGAGGATCTCGAGGTTGTGCTCGATGCGCTCGCCGCGGATCCAGCCGATGAGGCCGAGCTGGAAGCGCGCGCGCAGACGCCGCGCCCACTGCTCGACGGTGAGCCGCGGCTCGCCCGGTGCCGGCGCGACCGGCTGCGCCTCCTTGTCGGACTTGAGGTTGAGGAGCAGCAGCGTGCCTTCGGACAGCAGCGCCGAGCCGCGCACCGCGCGCAGATCGTTGAGGAGCGGCAGCAGCACCAGCGCCAGATCGCGCCCGCCGGCGAGCACGCGCTCGAGATAGCTCGGAAGCTGCACCATCGCGCGCATCAGCGCGTCGAGCGCCTCGGCCTGGTTCTTGCGCTCACCGGCCGTCGCGAGCAGGTAACCGGTGACCTGCTCCATTTCCTCAGCGAGCAGCGCCGCGCCGTAGATCTCCAGCACGCGCAGCACGCCGTGCACCTGGTGCAGCTCCTGCTTGCAGCGCTCGAGCAGCGCGACGTTCTCCGGCTGCTCGACGAATGTCTCGAGTGCGACGCGCGCCTCCGCGAGCGTCGCGTTCAGCTCGCGGCCGACGAACTCCAGTGTCTGGGAAGCGACTTCGGGCATGAGATCCTGTCGCGGCGGCTGCTCTTACGAAGACGAACCTGCAGCGGCGACCGCCTGACGCACGCCGCTGTCATCGAGGCGCTTGACGACACCGCTCGTCGCCGTGTCGGTGTTACCGGGCAGTCTGAATCCGGATGCGGCCCGGCGCAGCCCCGCGGAAAGCTCGGCGAGCTTCGCGATCGCGACGGACGTGGCGCTGGTCGACTCGGCCGTCTGCGCACTGATCTCCTTCAGCACCTGCATGTTGCGCGCGATGTTCTGCGCGGCGGCGGTCTGCTGGCGGGCGCTCGCGGAGATGTTCTGGACGAGGCTCGCGATCTGATTGGAAACCTGTTCGATCTCCTCGAGCGCCGCACCGGCGTTCTCCGCGAGCAGCGCGCCGCCCACGACGTCGGTCGTGCTGCGCTCCATGGACACGACCGCCTCGGTGGTGTCCGTCTGAATGGTGCGCACGAGGACTTCGATCTGCTTGGTGGCGTTCGCAGCACGCTCGGCGAGCCGCTGCACCTCGTCGGCCACCACCGCGAAACCGCGGCCCGCCTCGCCGGCCATGGACGCCTGGATCGACGCATTGAGCGCGAGGATGTTCGTCTGCTCGGCGATGTCGTTGATGAGCTCGACGATGTTGCCGATCTCCTGCGAGCTCTCGCCGAGACGCTTGATGCGCTTGCTCGTCTCCTGGATCGTCTCGCGGATGGCGTTCATGCCGTCGATCGTGCGGCGCACGGCATCGCCGCCCTTGTGGGCGATGTCCACCGAATGACGCGCGACGTCCGCGGCGCGCTCCGCGTTGCCCGAGACTTCCTCGGCAGACGCCGCCATCGCCGCCGCGTGTTCGGTCGCCGATGCGATCTGCTTGGACTGGGCACCGCTCGATTTCGCGAGGTGCTGAGCGAGCGCCTGGGTCTGCTTCGTGGCGCTCTCGAGCTGGATCGCCGAGTCGTTGATCGTCGTGACGAGGCCGCGGAGCGCATCGACCGCGTAGTTGATCGAGTCCGCGATGGCCCCCGTGATGTCCTCGGTGACGGTAGCCTGCACGGTGAGGTCGCCGTCGGCGAGGCTCGAGAGCTCGTCGAGCAGGCGCAGAATCGCCTGCTGGTTGCGGTCGTTCTCCTTGCGCTGCGCCTCCATCGCCTGGCGATGCTTCTCCACCGTCGCGGTGAGGCGGCGGACGCCGAACCACACGACGGCGAGCAGCACCAGCGCACCCCCTGCGAGCGCGAGCGCGATCGTCGCCCCGTGGTTCGTTCCAGCGGTTCCCGCGCGCCCGGAAACGGCGAGCGCCCGGGCATCCTGCGCAACCGCCTGAGCGGCCGTGCGGGCCGCGGGCAGAGCGGGCGCCGCCTCGACGACGCGCCGCACGGCAGCGTTCAGCTCGCCGATGAGACCTTCGAGTGTCTTCAGGCGCGCGAGCGGCTCGGCACCGGTCACGCGCGGCAGGCCGAGAGCGGAATCCGCGCCCCGCAGGCCCTTCACCACCTGCTCGAGATAATCGGCGTTCTCCGCGAGGCGCTGTGCGGTCTCACCCGGATCGGCCGTTCCGGCCGCGAGCGCTGCGACATCGAACTGCACCCGCTGCGCACGGAGCTCGAAACGCTCGAGCGGACGCGCCGCCGAATCGCCTCCCTGCCCCGTGAGCGCGCTCGAGAGCGGACCGCTCACTTCGAGGATGCGCTGTACGGTTCCACGCGCATCGCGCGTGGCCGCCGCCGCATCGGCGATCGCCTGCCGCGACTTCAGCACGACCTCCGTGTTCGCCAGCAGCCGGGCGAGGTCCTCTCCGCCGGCAACCGGTATCGAGCGCAGGCGCTGCGCGCCCTGCGCGAAGCGCGCGAGCGCCGCATCGTCGCCGGCCGCCACGCTCTGCGCGTCGGCCGCGAGCCCGAGCAGCGTCTCGATCGCTGAAGAGCTCGCGCCACCGGAACCTCCCCGGCCCACGATCAGCCAGGCCGCCGCGCTCGCGATCACGAGCAGGGCCGCCACGAGCAGCAGGCCGTCGAGGCCACGGCCCGTCCTGTTGGAAGTCGATCGGGCAGTCATTGCGATGTCACTTCCCAGATTCCGTCAGCGACCCTCGGTTGCGATCCGCCCTCTCATGCAGCCGCATCGGCGAAAGCCGGGCTCTCGAGCACGGACCTCAGGCCCAGGACGGGCCACTGCTCCGAGCCGCGGCGGAACGCGCCCGCCAGGTATCGCTCGCACCGCACCACCGTCGTCGGAACGTCGCCGGTGAACTCGCTCTCCGCAAAACGCCGGAAGCCGAGCACCTCGTCCACGAGAAGCCCTGCCGGGATCTCGCGATGGTTCACCACCAGGATGCGCGCGTTGCGCGTCAGGGGCGTCACGCCGCTGCCGAGGAACTGTCTGAGATCGATGATCGGCAGCAGCTGGCCTCTCACGTTCGCCAGCCCCTTGATCCAGGACTTTGCACCGGGCACTCGCGTGAGTGCCTGGGGAACGCCGAGCACCTCGCGGGTCTCCTCGCGCGCCACCAGGAAGAGCTCCCCGGCCATGCGCAGCGCAATGCCGACCCATTCACGGCCGGCGGCGCTCTCCGGGCTCGCCTGGGCCGAAACCGCCCTGCCGCGCCGCTCCAGCTCGGCGAGCAGCTCGAACGGCCTGTCCCTCAGCGACTTGAGCGAGACCCCCTCGGCCATCGTCACGGGCTCATGTCAGCCGGCCAGAGTGGCCTGAGCCTTCGCAACGAGCTGATCGGGTGACACCGGCTTCACCATGTAGTCGATGGCTCCCTGACGCAGCCCCCAGATCTTGTCGGTCTCCTGCCCCTTGGACGTGACCATGATGATGGGAATGGACCGCGTCTTCGGATCGTTGGCCAGCGTCCGGGTGGCCTGATAGCCGTTGATGCCCGGCATCACGATGTCCATGAAGATGAGGTCGGGGTGCATCTCACGCGCAAGCCGGATGCCCTCCGCACCGTCCGAGGCCGCGGCCGTGCGAAAGCCGTGACGCTCGAGTGCCTTCTGCATCACGTGAACCTCGGTCGGTGAGTCGTCAACGATGAGTATGAGTGGCATGGCCATCATCTCCCGATGTGCGTCTCGATCGCGTTCAGGAGCTCGTCCTTGGTGAACGGCTTGGTGAGGTAGTGCTCGGATCCGACCACCCGGCCGCGCGCGCGATCGAACAGGCCGTCCTTCGAGGACAGCATGATCACGGGGATCGAGCGGAAGACCTTGTTGTGCTTGATCAGGGCGCAGGTCTGATAGCCGTCCAGCCGCGGCATCATGATGTCGACGAAGACGATGTCCGGCTGGTGATCGGCGATCTTGGCAAGCGCGTCGAATCCGTCGACCGCGGTATAGACCTCACAGCCCTCTTTGGCGAGCAGGGTCTCGGCCGTCCGACGGATCGTCTTGCTGTCGTCGATGACCAGTACCTTGAGGCCTTGGAGCTTCGGATTGGTGCCGGTCACGGTAAAGCGACTCCTCCCACGACCCTTAACATGGCCCTAATAGTGGCTCTGATGCAGGCAAGCGCAGCACGGTTTTAACATATCGGTATACCCCCTGCCATGCCACGCACTTCACGTTTTCTGCAGGTCGCGGGCGCATCGCAGGGTCGGCCCGCACGGCTCCGGACATATTGAGGCGGCGCACGAGCATAATGCTGCCCTTCGGCTAACATCCGCCCCGATGCGGCGCAGGAGTGCGCCGCATCGAAGGCTCGAGGACCAGTCAGTGGAAAGACCCATTCGTCTCGGCGTGGTGATGGATCCGATCGCGAACATCAAGTACGCGAAGGACTCCACGCTCGCGATGCTCCTCGCCGCGCAGGCGCGCGGCTTCGAGCTCCTCTACATGGAGATCGGCGATCTCGCTCTGCGCGACGGCGTCGCCCTCGGCCGCGTGCGCCCACTGACGGTGCGCGCCGATCCGAATGACTGGTTCACCCTCCGGCCGCCCACCGTCGAGAGGCTCGGCGATCTCGACTGCATCCTGATGCGCAAGGACCCGCCGTTCGACACCGAGTACATCTACTCGACCTACATCCTCGAGCGCGCGGAGGAAGCGGGGGCCCTGGTCGTGAACAGGCCGCAGGGCCTGCGCGACATGAACGAGAAGGTCTACACCGCCTGGTTTCCCCAGTGCTGTGCGCCGACACTCATCACGCGCGACATGGGCGAGATGGAGGCCTTCCTGCGCGAGCACGACAAGATCGTGTGCAAGCCGCTGCACGGAATGGGCGGGCGCTCGATCTTCGTCGTGGAGCGCAACGACAAGAACATGAAGGTGATCTTCGAGACGCTGACCGACTACGGCCAGCGCTTCGCGATCGTGCAGCGTTACATCCCGGACATCGTCGAGACGGGCGATTCGCGCGTGCTGCTCATCGACGGCGAGCCGGTGCCCTACGCGCTCGCCCGCATCCCGTCGCCGACCGACAACCGCGGCAATCTCGCCGCCGGCGCCCGGGGCGTGGGCCGCCCGCTCAACGACCGCGACCGCTGGATCGCGTCTCAGATCGGACCCGCGATGGCCGCGCGGGGCATGCTGTTCGTGGGACTCGACGTGATCGGCGGCTACGTCACCGAGATCAACGTGACGAGCCCGACGGGCATCCGTGAGCTCGATGCCCAGTTCGGCATCGACATCGGCGGCATGCTGATGGACGCGATCGCTCGGCGCCTGCGCGGCTCATCCTCCTCCGCCGCCGGCGCGCAGCAGACAGAGGCGGACAAGGGCTGATGGCGTCGCGGGCGCTGGTTCTGCGTGAAGGCGTCGCGCCGGTGCGCGACCGCCTCATGACGACGCTCTTCGTGGCGGCACTGCTGCACGGGCTGGTCATCCTCGGACTGACCTTCGATACCGGGGCGGATGCGGGTACGCCGGCGCCGGGACTCGAAGTGCTGCTGGTGTCGGACGAGGTGCCCGACGCCGAGCGCAACGACACGGCGACCTATCTCGCCCAGCGCACCCAGCTCGGCTCCGGAAACTCGGACGAGCCCGTCGCGCCGCGCAATCGGGCGTCGGATCTCCCCGTTCCGGCGCGGGACGGCGTTCCCGACGGGCGCACGCTCGCACCGCAGGACATCTCCTCGGGCGGCGACAACGAGTCGGTGCTGACCGCGAGCGCTTCGCTGGTGCAGGTGCGTTATCTCACCGATCTCGCGGGCGACGGCGCCTCGCGAGACAAGCCCCTGCTGCTCGAGGAACGCACCGCCGAGACGCCCGGTCCGGCGGACGAAACGGGCCCGGCGAAGCTGCGCGGGCCGCGCCGCGAAGAGCTGTGGGTCACGCCGGATTCGAGAGAGGCCTCGCTCGCGCCGTATCTCGATGCCTGGCGCCGCAAGGTCGAGCGCATCGGCACGCTCAATTACCCGGCCGTCGCCCGCAGCACGGATCCGCGGTCGAGCCCCGTGGTGGAAGTGGCGATCAGCGCGGACGGTCAGCTCGAGACGGCCGTCATCCGCCGCTCGAGCGGCCTGCCGGCGCTCGACCAGGCGGCCCTCGACATCCTGCGGCTCGCGAGCCCCTTCGATCCCTTCCCTGCCGAGCTCGCGCGCGAGTACCGCGTGCTGCGCTTCGCCTACGAGTGGCAGTTCGTCGGCGGCCGTGTCGAGGGCGGAAAGCTCCACACGCTCC
>QGVD01000159.1 GCA_003242685.1 Pseudomonadota bacterium
CGGCCATCTGGATTCAATTCCGTTCTCGGGGGCTGGGAATGGTTATAAAGGACCGGTGCACGAACCGCGGCATCAACGACGAGCGAGAACGATGTCGGACCGTCGCATCACGCGCCTCTATCTCGACTGCGATCTCGGCGGGGATCGAGCGGTTCTGACCGAGCGCGAGACGAAGTATCTGGGGAGCGTCTTACGCCTGAAGCGCGGCGATCACGTGCTCGCATTCAACGGGCGCGGCCAGGAGCGCTTCGCGACGATCGCGTCGCTCGGTCGCGGGCACGGCGAGCTCGCGCTGCTCGACTTCATCGAGCCCCTGCCCGAGTCGAAGCTCGCGCTCACGTTGGTGCAGGCGCTGCCCAAGACCGAAGCGATGGATCTCGTCGTGCAGAAGGCGACGGAGCTCGGCGTGCGTGCGTTGTGGCCGGTCACATCGGACTTCAGCGTCGTCAGGCTCGACGCGGAGCGGGCCGAGCGCAGAGTCGTGCACTGGCAACGCGTCGCGCAGAGCGCGTGCGAGCAGTGCGGCCGGCATCGGCCGCCGGAGATCAGAGCCGTGCAGCCGCTCGCGGCGAGCCTCGAGCAGATGCCGCCCGAGAGCACGCGGATCGTCCTCGATCCGCGCGCCATGCTGCCGCTTGCGAGCACGGAGCCGCCTACGGGCGATCTGTTCCTGATGATCGGCCCCGAGGGCGGCTTCAGCGAAGCGGATCTCGAGCGGATCGAGAGACACGGTGCGACTCGAGTCCGCCTCGGTCCCCGTACGCTGCGCGCCGAGACCGCCGCAATCGTCGCGGCCGGCCTCGTGCAGGCCCTCTGGGGCGACCTGCGTTGAACCCACGGCTCCGCTCGAACCTTGCGGCCTGTCACACATTGCTCATGAACGGCACGCCGTCAAAGGAGGGCGTGGTGTGATATGCGCGTCTTGGGGAGCGTGCGCGCCATGGATGGCGCGCCCGCAGCCCACACGGACGTGTTCACGGCGGTCCCCAAGACGCGCATATCACGCCGCGCCCGACCACCGCCGACGCAAAACGTTCATGAGCAATGTGTGACAGGCCGCACCCGCGCGGCCGGGCCTAGGTCGCAGCGCGCAGCTGCTTTTGCAGATCCGCGACCATCGACTCGAGCCGCTCGACGTCGGGGATCAGCGGGAACTCGTGGATCATCCGCACGCGGCAGAGCGCCGGGTGGCCTTCGGGGATCGGCCGCTCGGTGTCGAGCATCAGGACGTCGGAATTCACGCGGACGAGCTGTGGGAAGCCCTGCGTCAGGATCCCGTAGTAGCCCTTCAGCGCGCCGGTGATCGCATGGAACACGACGACTCGCGTACGCCCGCGCTTCTTCGCCGACGCATCGCCCGGTCGGCTGCCGTCGAAAGAGATCACCGGCAGCGCGCGGCCGTTCCAGTCGATCGTGCCGAGATACCAGTCCGGCACGTCGTCGCCGGCCGGCATCTGCGTCTCGACGAACGCGATCACCTCCGCGACGCACATCCGCGGCACGAGCAGCCGCTCCTCGCGCAGCGGGATCAGGAGGCTGTAGAGCTCGCGCTGCTCGGCCGGCATCGCGCTCACAGCGTCCTCCCGAGCAACGCCTCGACCGACGCGATCAGCTGCGATTCCTGATACGGCTTGCTCAGGTAATCATTGACGCCGAGCTCGATCGCCTTCGCGCGGTGCTTCTCGCCGGACCGCGACGTGATCATCACGATAGGCACGTCCTTCAGCTTCTCGTCGTTCCTCACGTGAGACGCGAACTGGTACCCGTCCATGCGCGGCATCTCGATGTCGAGCAGGATGAGGTCCGCCCGGTG
>QGVD01000114.1 GCA_003242685.1 Pseudomonadota bacterium
GATGACCGTGTTGCGGAAGTCCACGGTGCGCCCCTGCCCGTCCGTGAGCCGGCCGTCGTCGAGCACCTGGAGCAGCACGTTGAACACGTCCGGGTGCGCCTTCTCGATCTCGTCGAGCAGCACCACCGAGTACGGCCGGCGGCGCACGGCCTCGGTGAGATAGCCGCCCTCCTCGTAGCCCACGTAGCCCGGAGGCGCCCCGATCAGGCGCGCGACCGAGTGCTTCTCCATGAACTCCGACATGTCGATGCGGACCATCGCATCCTCGGTGTCGAACAGGAACTCGGCGAGCGCCTTGCAGAGCTCGGTCTTGCCGACGCCCGTCGGCCCGAGGAACAGGAAAGAGCCGTTCGGCCGGCGCGGATCGGCAAGTCCGGCACGCGCGCGCCGGATGGCGTTGGACACGATGCGCACGGCCTCGTCCTGACCGACGACGCGCTTCGAGAGCGCCTCCTCCATGCGCAGGAGCTTCTCCTTCTCGCCCTCGAGCATCTTGGAGACGGGAATGCCGGTCCACTTGGAGACGACTTCCGCGATCTCCTCCTCGGTGACCTTGTTGCGCACGAGGCGCGTCTGCTTGCCTTCCGCTTCCTGCGCCTGCGCGAGACGCTTCTCGAGCTCGGGGATGCGGCCGTACTGCAGCTCCGCCATGCGGCCGAGATCGCTCGCGCGGCGCGCGGCCTCGAGCTCGAGACGCGCACGCTCGAGCTCCTCCTTGATCTGCGCGGCGCCCTGCAGGCTCGCCTTCTCGGCCTTCCACACCTCCTCGAGATCGGCGTATTCCTTCTCGAGGGAGCTCAGCGTCTCCTCGAGCGCCGCGAGTCTCTTCTTCGAGGCCTCGTCCTCCTCCTTCTTCAGCGCTTCCTGCTCGATCTTGAGCTGGATGATGCGCCGCTCGAGGCGGTCGAGCGCCTCCGGCTTGGAGTCGATCTCCATGCGGATGCGCGCGGCGGCCTCGTCGATCAGGTCGATCGCCTTGTCCGGAAGCTGGCGGTTGGTGATGTAGCGATGTGAGAGCGTCGCAGCGGCGACGATCGCCGGGTCGGTGATCTCGACGCCGTGGTGCACTTCATACCGCTCCTGCAATCCGCGCAGGATCGCGATGGTGTCCTCGACGGAAGGCTCGTCGACGAGCACGGTCTGGAAGCGTCGCTCGAGCGCGGCGTCCTTCTCGATGTACTTGCGGTACTCGTCGAGCGTCGTCGCGCCGATGCAGTGCAGCTCGCCGCGCGCGAGAGCGGGCTTCAGCATGTTGCCCGCGTCCATCGCGCCCTCGGCCTTGCCCGCGCCGACGACGGTGTGCAGCTCGTCGATGAAGAGGATGATCTGGCCTTCCTGCTTCGCGAGCTCGTTGAGCACGGCCTTCAGGCGCTCCTCGAACTCGCCGCGGAACTTCGCACCGGCGATGAGCGCGCCCATGTCGAGCGCGAGGATGCGCTTGTTCTTGAGTCCCTCGGGCACCTCGCCGTTGATGATGCGCTGGGCGAGACCCTCGACGATGGCGGTCTTGCCGACGCCCGGCTCGCCGATCAGCACCGGGTTGTTCTTGGTGCGGCGCTGGAGCACCTGGATCGTGCGGCGGATCTCGTCGTCGCGGCCGATGACCGGATCGAGCTTGCCGGCGGCGGCGCGCGCGGTGAGATCGATGGTGTACTTCTCGAGCGCGCCGCGCTGCTCCTCGGCATTCGGGTCCTGAACCTTCTCTCCACCGCGCATCTCGTCGATCGCCTTCTCGACCGCGCCGCGCACCCCACCGGCGTCCTTCAGGATGCGCGCGAGATTACCGCGGTCCTCGAAGGCCGCGAGGACGAAGAGCTCACTCGAGATGTATGCGTCGCCGCGCTGCTGGGCGAGCTTGTCGGTGACGTTGAGGAGCCTGGCGAGATCGTTCGAGACGTGGATCTCGCCCGGCGTGCCCTCGACCCGCGGCAGCCTGTCGAGCAGGGCCCCGAGATCGGAGCGCAGCTTGTTGACGTTGACGCCGGCCTTCGTGAGCAGCGGACGGACCGTACCGCCCTGCTGGTCGAGGAGCGCCAGCATCACATGCGCCGGCTCGAGTAACTGGTGATCGCGCCCGACCGCCAGCGACTGCGCATCGGCCAGCGCCGCCTGAAACTTGCTCGTCAGCTTGTCCATCCGCATGGGAAGGCCCCGTCATCGGTAAGAATCTGCCCCGGTTGTTGGGGCTGTACCACAGGGTTCAAGAGGCCGCGACCTGTGGCCTTCACCTATGGGAAAGGCGCGGGGGAAGCGGGGCGGCCGGTCAGTGCGCGTTGCCTTCCGCGAGGGCGATGACGGCGATGCCGAGCGCGATCAGGACCACCTGGGCCGCGCTCGCCCGCAGGTCGACCCGCCGGTGCAGGCCCGGGATGAGATCGGCGACGGCCACGTAGAGGAAGCAGGCCGCCGCGATGGCGAGCGCGAAGGGCAGGAGCTCGAACACCTGACGCAGCGCGAAGTACGCCAGCACGCCGCCCACCACCGACGTGAGGCTGACCAGGAGATTGAGCCACAGCGCCCGCGCCCGCGACATCCCCGAGTTCAGCAGGATCGCGAAATCGCCGACCTCCTGCGGGATCTCGTGCGCCAGCGCGGCGAGTGTCGTCACGATGCCGAGCCCGATGTCGGTGAGGAACGCGGCCGCGATGAGCACGCCGTCGAGCGCGTTGTGAATCGCATCACCCACCAGGACCAGGAACGCGGATGCCTTGTCGCGGTGATGGTGGTCCGGCACGTGCGTCTCGCATTCCTCGGCGTGGCAATGACGCCAGAGAACGAGCTTCTCCAGTACGAAGAACACGCCGATTCCGGCGACCAGCGCGATGCCGATCTCGTGGACGCGCTCCGCCCCCACCCCTTCGATCGCGTGCGGCAGCAGCGCGAGCAGGGCCGCGCCGAGCAGCGCCCCGGTGGCGAAGCTCACGAGATGCGGCAGCAGGCGCCCTCGGGCCGCTTCCGGCAGGAGCAGGAACAGGCCGGCAACGGCGGCGCTGACGACGCCGGCCAGGGCGGTGAACGCGACGATCCAGGTGAGAGTGCTCAAGCGCTTGTGGGTTGTTGTCGGGTGGCGCGCATCCTAGCACGCGCCTTTCCCTTGCCCGCCCTCGGCGGGGCCGTTCAGTGGGACGAACCGTCCAGCCAGATCAGCGCGGCCATGCGCCCGCACTGCCCGTCGCGACGGTACGAGAAGAAGCGCTCGGCATCCGCATACGTGCACCAGGTGCCGCCGTGAATCTCACGCACGCCGAGCGCCACGAGGCGCCGGCGGGCGAGCATCGCGAGATCGCATTGCCAGCGGCCGCGGGCGTTGCGTTCGAAGGCACCGGTCGCGTCCGGGTCCCGGGCGAGAAATGCGGCCCGCACCTCGTCTCCCACCTCGAAATGCGCCCGTCCGATGGCAGGCCCCAGCCAGGCGATCAGCGAACCGGGCTCGATCGCGAGACGCTCGACGGTCGCTTCGAGCACGCCTCCCGCGAGCCCGCGCCAGCCTGCATGTGCCGCCGCCACAGCCGATCCGTCGCGCGCCGCGAAGAGCACGGGCATGCAGTCGGCGACCTGAATGACACAGACTCGACCCGGCTCACGCGTGAGCGCGGCATCGCCGGTCGGCTCCTCGTCACGGTCGAGGTCGACGACCGTGCTGCCGTGGACCTGTCTCAACCACGAAGGCTCGGCCGGGAGCTCGAGACGCTCGCGCACGCGCCGCCGGTTCTCGGCGACTGCGTCCGGCGAATCGCCGACGTGCGCGCCGAGGTTGAGCGACGCGTAGGGACCTTCGCTCACTCCGCCCTGCCGCAGCGTGAACGCAGCCCGCGCCCGCGAAGGCGCCGGCCAGTCGGGGACTATGACCTGCGGCTCGGTCATGACTGCCGCGACTCGCGAGCGTCCGCCTCGAGCACCGCGACGAGCCGGGCCATGTCCTCAGGGAGCGGCGATTCCCATTCCATCTCGCGACCGCTGATGGGGTGCGTGAGGCGCAGCCGCGCTGCATGCAGCGCCTGCCGCCTGAAGGAAGCGAGCGCCTCGAGGAGCTGCGGGCTCGCGCCGGCCGGAATGCGCCGCCTTCCGCCGTACACCGCGTCGCCCACGATCGGATGGCCGATGTGAGCCATGTGCACGCGGATCTGGTGCGTGCGACCCGTCTCGAGGCGCACCCGCACGAGCGTGTGCGCACGATAGCGCTGCACGACGCGGTAGTGTGTGATGGCCTCGCGGCCGTCCTGTCTCACGGCCATGCGCGTGCGCACCGTGCGATGGCGGCCGATGGGCGCATCGACCGTCCCTCCGGCCGTCATCACGCCGTGGCACACCGCGAGGTACTCGCGCTCGATCTCGCGTGCCGAGAGCGCCGCGACGAGCGCCGTGTGCGCTTCCGGCGTGCGCGCGACGACGAGCAGCCCGCTCGTGTCCTTGTCGAGGCGGTGAACGAGCCCGGCACGCGGCACGTGAGCGAGGCGCGGATCGAGCGCGAGCAGCGCGTTCTGCAGCGTTCCTCGCGGATTGCCGGCGCCCGGATGCACGACGAGTCCCGGCGGCTTGTCGATGACGAAGAGCGCACGGTCCCGGAACACGACCTCGACGGGCAGCTCCTGCGGCTCGACGCGGTCGTCGGCCGGGAGCCGTGCCTCGATGTGCACCTGCTCTCCGCCGAGCACCCTGTCTTTCGCCCGCGGCACACGCCCGTCGATCCGCACCGCCCCGGCCTCGATCCAGCTCTGCAGTCGGGCCCGCGAGTACTGTGGCAGCGTACGCGCGAGCGCCTGATCGACGCGCAGTCCCGCGCAGCTCGCGGGCATCTCGAACGCGTGGGTGCGGAACTCGTCTGACATGGAGGCGGTCGTAGGGCCGTAACTCGCGGATTGGCTATACTTTCGTGATCGGACGGCCAGAACTCAACGAAAGGCCCCTCGAGATGTCTTTTTGCTGGCCGGCACGGCTTCCGGCACGAATTCTCGTACTCGCCTTCTGCGTCGCCCTGCTGGCGGTGGCCGGATGCCGCTCGAATCCTCAGCGCGACTTCCAGCGCTCGAGCCCGGAGCGCATCTACGAGCAGGCCAGGCGCAGCCTCGACGCCTACGACTTCAACACGGCGATCAGGCTCTACGAGGCGCTGACCGCCCGCTATCCGTTCACCGAGCAGGCGCGCCAGGCGCGCATCGATCTCATCTACGCCTATTATCGGGCGCGCGAGTCCGAATCCGCCATCGACGCTGCAGACACGTTCATCCGCGAGAATCCCACGCATCCGCGCGTCGACTACGCCTGGTACATCAAGGGTCTCGTCGATTTCGAGCGCACGCCGAACATCCTCGAGCGGTTCTTCAGAGTCGATCTGACCGAACGGCCGCCGAACACCGCGCGCCGGGCCTTCGCCGCGTTCCGCACCGTCGTCGAGCAGTACCCGAAGAGCGAGTACGCGCACGACGCGCGTCAGCGCATGATCTACCTGCGCAACCGGCTCGCGGACTACGAGGTGCACGTCGCGCGCTACTATCTGCGCCGCGGTGCCTACATCGCCGCCGCGCAGCGCGCGAAAGGCGCGATCGAGCAGTACGACGGTGCGCCCGCGGTCAAGGAAGCACTCGAGATCCTGATCGAGTGCTACGACCGGCTGAACCTCACCGACCTTGCGCGGCAGACGCGCGAGGTCTACGCCGCGAACTTCTCCGGCGACGTGGAGCACGTCGAGGCGGAGATCAACAGGCCCTGGTGGAAGTTCTGGCGGTGATCAGCGGCGGTAGCCGTTGGTGATCGGATAGCGCCAGTCGCGGCCGAAGGCACGGCGGCTCACGCGCACACCGGGCGGCGCCTGCCTGCGCTTGTATTCGTTGCGCTTCACCATGTCGAGCACGCGGCCCACGGTCGCACGATCGAAGCCGCGCGCGACGATCTCGTCCACCGACAGATCCTCCTCGATGAAGGCCTCGAGGATCGGATCGAGAATCTCGTAGGGCGGCAGCGAGTCCGAGTCCTTCTGATCCGGCCGCAGCTCCGCCGAAGGCGGCCGATCGATCACCCTCTGCGGGATCACGCGTCCGAGCGAATTGCGGTACGCGGCGAGGCGGTAGACGAGCGTCTTGCTGCAGTCCTTGATGGGCGCGAAGCCGCCCGCCATGTCGCCGTAGAGCGTTGCATAGCCCACGGCCATCTCGCTCTTGTTGCCCGTGGTGAGGAGCATCCGGCGCGTCTTGTTCGAGATGCCCATGAGGATGAGCATCCGGCAGCGCGACTGGATGTTCTCCTCCGTCGCATCGGGCTTCGTGCCGGCGAACTCCTCCCGCAGCGCCTCGAGCGTGGCGGCGAACATGCCTTCGATCGAGATGACGCTGTACTTGACGCCGAGCGTGCGCGCTTCCTCCTCGGCGTCCTCGAGGCTCATCCGCGACGTGTAGCGCGAGGGCATCATGACCGCGTGCACGCGATCGGGGCCGAGCGCATCCACCGCGATCGCGAGAGTGAGCGCGGAGTCGACGCCTCCCGAAAG
>QGVD01000115.1 GCA_003242685.1 Pseudomonadota bacterium
GGCGCAACGCACAGGCGCCTGTCGCCGCCCTCAACCGCACTTCGAATCGCCGCAGTTGAGGCACGTCATGCAGCCGTCCATCATGACGACGGCCGCGGTGTTGCACTTGCCGCAGAGCTGAGCGCCTTCCGGAAAGTGCGTGTTGGCGAAGGCGTCGGTCTGCTTCATGCGCGCCTCGAACTCGGCGCGCTTCTGCTCCACGAGCTTGCGCTGGTGCTCATCGAGCTCGGGCTTCTTCATGAGGCCGATGCTCTGCAGGTGCCGCTCGATGACGTGCCCGAGCTCGGCGATGATGGAAGGCATGAACTTTCCGCCCGGCTGCCAGTAGCCGCCGCGCGGGTCGAAGACGGCCTTCAGCTCGTCGACCAGGAAGGTGACGTCGCCTCCCTTCCTGAACACCGCGGAGATGACGCGCGTGAGCGCGACGATCCACTGGAAGTGGTCGAGGTTCTTCGAGTTGATGAAGATCTCGAACGGCCGGCGCTGCTCCTGGTCGGTGCCTTCGTTCAGCACGATGTCGTTGATCGTGACGTACATCGCGTGATCGGACACCGGCGTCTTGATCTTGTAGGTGGAGCCGACCAGCACCTCGGGGCGCTGGATCTCCTCCGTCATGCGGATGATCTTGGCGGTGCGGCCGTTCTTGTCCTTCGCGACCTCACCCTGCGCGTCCGCGGTCTTCGCTTCCGCCGGCTTCTCGTCCGGCTTCCGGACGCGGTATTTGACGATCTTCTTGTCGATCTTGATGGCGCTCATTGCCTGAATTCCTCGTGGGAGCGGCGCTCGAGAGGCGCTAGAACTTCCCGTAGTAGCCTTCCTTCAGCGCGTCGTAGAGATTGGCGGCGGTGTGGATCTCGCCGTCGTACTCGATCTCCTCGTCGCCCCGCACTTCGATTTCGGTACCGTCCTCCAGCGTGAACACGTACTTCGTGTTCTTGAGGTCCTCCTCCTTCACGAGCACGCCCTGGAAGGCCTCGGGGTTGAAGCGGAAGGTCGTGCAGCCCTTCAGCCCCTTCTCGTGCGCGTAGAGGTAGATGTCCTTGAAATCCTCGTACTTGTAGTCGGTCGGCACGTTCGCCGTCTTCGAGATCGACGAGTCGACCCACTTCTGCGCCGCGGCCTGGATGTCCACGTGCTCCCTGGGCGTGATGTCGTCGGCCGTCGTGAAGCACTCGGGCAGCTGCTCGCCCGGATTCTTCGATCCGGGCATCGCCTTCGGATTCACGAGCTCGCGATAAGCGAGCAGCTCGAAGGAGAACACGTCCACCTTCTCCTTCGTCTTGCGACCCTCGCGGATCACGTTGCGGAAATAGTGATGCGCGAACGTGGGCTCGATGCCGTTCGAGGCGTTGTTCGCGAGCGAGAGCGAGATGGTGCCCGTCGGCGCGATGGAGGTGTGGTGCGTGAAGCGCGCGCCGATCTCGGCGAGCTGCTCGACGAGCCGCGGCGCGACCTCGGCGAGGCGCTGCATGTAGCGGCTGTACTTCGCGTGCAGGATGCGGCCCGGAACCCTGTCGCCGGGCTTCCAGCCGTCGCGCGCCATCTCGGGACGCTTGCGCAGCATCTCTTTCGTGACCGTGAACTCCTCGTTCATGATCGGCGCCGGACCCTTCTCCCGGGCGAGCTCCAGCGCGACCTCCCAGCCGGCGATCGCCATCTCGCGCGCGACGTCCTCGGTGAACTTCACCGACTCGGGCGAGCCGTACTTCATGCCGAGGAGCGCGAACGTGCTGCCGAGACCGAGGAAGCCCATGCCGTGGCGGCGCTTGCGCAGGATCTCGTCGCGCTGCGGAGCGAGCGGCAGGCCGTTGATCTCCACCACGTTGTCGAGCATGCGCGTGAACACGCGCACGACCTCGCGGTACTCGTCCCAGTCGAACTCGGCGAACTCGGTGAAGGGATTGCGCACGAAGCGCGTGAGGTTCACCGAGCCGAGCAGGCACGAGCCGTACGGCGGCAGCGGCTGCTCGCCGCACGGATTGGTGGCGCGGATGTTCTCGCACCACCAGTTGTTGTTCATCTCGTTGACGCGGTCGATGAGGATGAAGCCGGGCTCGGCGAAGTCGTACGTGGACGTCATGATGACGTCCCACATGCGACGGGCCGGCAGCGTCCTGTACACCTTGCAGGCGACGAGGCCTTCCTCGTTGACGACGTAGCCGTCCTGCACCGGCCACTCGCGCCAGATGACCTTCGCGGAATCGTTCAGATCGATCCGCTCGGCTTCCAT
Source organism: Pseudomonadota bacterium (assembly GCA_003242685.1). Taxonomy (GTDB): domain Bacteria; phylum Pseudomonadota; class Gammaproteobacteria; order Steroidobacterales; family Steroidobacteraceae; genus ZC4RG24. The sequence goes on from QGVD01000115.1 coordinate 2,231, forward strand.
CTCCTTCAGGCTGATGGGGAACGCGAGCTTCCACTCGCGGTTCTCGCGCACCGCCTGCATGAACTCGTCGGTGATGAGCAGCGACAGATTGAACTGGCGCAGCCGGCCGTTCTCGCGCTTGGCGCGGATGAACTCCATGACGTCCGGATGCCCGACGTCGAACGTGCCCATCTGCGCGCCGCGGCGTCCGCCCGCGGAGGAGACCGTGAAGCACATCTTGTCGTAGATGTCCATGAAGGACAGCGGGCCGGAGGTGTAGGCGCCCGCGCCGGAAACGTACGCACCGCGCGGCCGCAGCGTGGAGAACTCGTAGCCGATGCCGCATCCCGCCTTGAGCGTGAGCCCGGCCTCGTGGACCTTCTGCAGGATGTCGTCCATCGAGTCGTGGATCGTGCCCGAGACGGTGCAGTTGATCGTCGAAGTGGCCGGCTTGTGCTCACGCGCGCCGGCGTTCGAGATGATGCGGCCCGCCGGAATCGCGCCACGGCGCAGCGCCCACAGGAAGCGCTCATACCAGTGCTCGCGCACCTCCTCGCGCTCGACGTCGGCGAGAGCGCGCGCGACGCGCTTGTAGGTGTCGTCCATCGTCTGGTCGATGGGCGTTCCATCCTTGGCGGTCAGACGGTACTTCTTGGCCCAGATGTCGAGAGAGGCTTCCTGGAACGGAATGCTCTCGACGTCCTTGGGTTCGAGCTTCACGACGGTGTTCATGAGTTCGCGGCGCCCCGGTGTTGTAGTCTCATCTTCGAGATCACTGGGGATGGACCAGGCCGAGACGGACATGTTCGATGATGTCCGCGTGGTCGGCTTCCGAGGCCGCCGTCAGACGGCCTGCTCCCCCTGACGATCTCTCCCGACCCCGATCCCCTCGCTGCGCGAGACACAAGATCTTGTGTCGGGGAACCGAGCCTAATGAGCCGCAGCAGGGGCGTCAAGGCTTACGACGCGCCGCGGGCCTTCCAGAATTTTCCTTTAAATTCATTGGCTTACGGAGATTTCGGCCGCGACGGAGCCCTTCGATTGCGGCGTCGTCCTACATCGCCGTGGGAATCCGGCCACCTCAATATATTGTGCCCAGGCGGCACACAGCTTATGCACAGAAAGCTCACAGCACCCGCCGGCTTCCCGCGGAACTTGCAAAGCCCGGCAGTAGCCTCACATCCCCGATTCCCGAGCGGAACGGACGTTTAGAATCGGGAAACTCACGATCGGTACCGACCAATGACTCGCCAACTTCCGCTCCTCGCGGCGCTGCTCATCCTCGGCGCTGCCACCCCGGTCCCGGCGCAGCTGCCGGCCAGCGTCGACGGGACCCCTGTGCCTTCGCTCGCGCCGATGATCAAGCGCGTCTCGCCCGCGGTGGTGAACATCGCGACCCGCGGCACGATCCGCTCGCGCGACGCGCAGAATCCGCTCCTCGACGATCCCTTCTTCCGCCGCTTCTTCGACGGTCCGCCCGGACTCAATCCGCGCGAGCGTCCGTTCCAGAGTGCAGGCTCCGGGGTCATCGTCGATGCGAAGAACGGCTACGTGCTCACCAACGCGCACGTCATCGAGAACGCGAGCGAGATCACCGTGACCCTGCAGGACGGCCGCGATCTCGTCGCCGAGGTCGTGGGCACGGACGTGCCGTCCGACGTCGCCGTGCTGAAAGTGAAGCCGGAGAACCTCACTCAGATCACTTTCGGCGACTCCTCGAAGATCGAGGTGGGCGACTTCGTCGTGGCGATCGGCAATCCCTTCGGCCTGCAGCACACGGTGACTTCCGGGATCATCAGCGGCCTGTCGCGCTCCGGCATCTCGCCCGATGCCTACGAGGACTTCATCCAGACCGATGCTTCGATCAATCCCGGCAACTCGGGCGGCGCGCTCGTGAACCTCCGCGGCGAGCTGATCGGCATCAACACGGCGATCCTCTCGCGCACGGGCGGCAACATCGGCATCGGCTTCGCCATCCCCGTGAACATGGCCCGCGCGGTCATGGACCAGCTCATCAAGTTCGGCTCGGTCAAGCGCGGCCTGCTCGGCGTGAACATCTATACGATCACGCCGGACATCGCTCAGTCGCTGGGGCTCCGTGACGCCCGCGGCGCGCTCGTATCCTCGGTCATCGAGGGATCACCCGCGGCGAAGGCCGGCATCCGGACCGGTGACGTGATCACCTCGGTCAACGGCCAGCCGGTGAAGTCCAACTCCGAGCTGCGCAACGCCATCGGCCTGGTGCGGGTCGGCGAGAAGGTCGAGGTCGGGCTGCTGCGTGACGGCAAGCCCATGCGCGTCACGGCCGTGATCGGCGAAACCGCCGTCGTGCAGACGGCATCCGCGCCGACCGCTGCACCGCCTGCACCGACGGAGACCGACGAAGGCATCCATCGCGGGCTGCGCGGCGCGGCGCTCGTCGATGCGCCGGACGACGGCGGCGTGCTCGTGAAAAGCATCGAGCCGGGCAGCCCGGCTGCACAATCCGGACTGCGGAACAACGACGTGATCATCGGCGCCAATCGCGGCCGAGTCGCCAACGTCGCGCAGCTCCGCGAGCGCGCGAGCGGCGCGAGAGCGCTCGTGCTCGAGATCCGCCGCGGCAACGCGGTGCTGCTGCTGCCGCTGTCGGCTCGGTGAGCGTCCGGCGACACATTCCTCGTTCGTGAGTCATCGGAGGCCATGCTGAAGTCGCGCCTGCAGATCTGTGTGCTGGGCGGCACCGGCTTCGTGGGCACGGAGCTGGTGACGCGTCTTGCGTCTCAGGGACACCGGGTACGCGTGCCGACGCGGCTCCTCTCGCGGGGCAATCACCTGCGGGTACTGCCCACCGTGGAGCTGATCGTGGCGAACGTCCACGAGCCGCGCGTCCTGAGCCAGCTCTTCACGGGCATGGACGTCGTGATCAATCTCGTGGGCGTGCTGAACGACAGCGGACGCCGCGGCGCCGGCTTCCAGGACGCGCACGTCGAGCTCGTGCGCAAGGTCGTGGAAGCCGCGCGCACGGCGCGCGTGCGGCGCCTGCTCCACATGAGCGCGCTCGGTGCGGGGCCCGAGGCGCCGAGCCGCTACCTGCGTACCAAGGGTGAGGCCGAGGCAATCGTGTGCGCCGCGGCCGCGTCGATCGATTACACGATCTTCCGCCCGTCGGTCATCTTCGGACCGGGCGATTCGCTGACGAACCGCTTCGCGCGCCTGCTGCGCCTCTCGGGCGGCTTCCTGCCGCTCGCGCGCGCCGATGCGCGCTTCGCGCCGGTGTACGTGAACGACGTGGCGGAAGCGTTCGTGCGCGCGCTGCGCAACCGCGCCTCGATCGGCATGAAGTACGATCTCTGCGGTCCGCACGTCCTCACGCTCGAGGAGATCGTGCGCCAGACCGCCGAGGTGGCAGGCCTGCCCTGCTACATCCTGCGGCTGCCGGATTTCCTCGGAAAGCTGCAGGCGGCCTTCCTCGGCCTGCTGCCGGGCAAGCCGTTCTCGCTCGACAACTTCCGCTCGCTCACCGTCGACAGCGTCTGCCGGGAGAACGGGCTCGCCGCGCTCGGCATCGAGCCGACGCACATGGAAGCGGTGCTGCCGACGTATCTCGGCGGCGGATCGATGAACGCGCGGCGCTTCAACCGCTTCCAGCAGAACGCGTAGGCGACCTCACCGGCGTGCCCGCTTCCGTGACCTCAGGCATCCGGGGCGAGGGCGACGGCCCGCACAGCCGCTCGCGCCGCACGGCACGCGGGAGCGCCGCGAGCGCGCGCGCGGCGTCGTAGAAGCGGCGCAGATCGCCGCCGTGCTCCGCGAGCAGCCGCTCGAACCCCGGCACGCACTCGTAATACGTGGCGACCGATGCGAGGTGCGCGTTGTTGAGCCCCGCCTCGACCCAGGCACCGTACGGTGAGCTCACGCCGTGGCGCGCCTCGAGCGCACGGATGTCCGCCTCGAGCGCCGCGAAGATCTCCCGCTTGCGCTCGCGCATCTTCTCCGGCGGCAGCTTCGTCGCGTACAGCCGGCCGAGCTCGGCGCGCCTGCGCACGAACAGTGAGACGTACTCGAGCTGCCGTGCCCGCCGCTCGCGCAGACGCTCGAGCTGAGCCTCGCGCCGGCGCACCGCGAGCCAGCGCTCGAGGCCCGCCTGCTCCACCGCCACGGCGAAAGCCTCGTTGAATTCGGTG
>QGVD01000116.1 GCA_003242685.1 Pseudomonadota bacterium
GCAATCGCCGCACCTTCCCCGAAGGCTACCAGCGCTATCTCGACTGGGCGCAGGAGCACGGCTACTCGAGCCGCTACGTGGGCGCGATGGTCGCCGACGTGCACCGCATCCTGCTCAAGGGCGGTGTGTTCCTCTATCCGCCGACGAAGAAGGCACCGAACGGCAAGCTCCGCCTGATGTACGAGGCGAACCCGATGGCGATGATCATCGAGCAGGCAGGCGGCAAGGCGCTCGCCGGCCCGGATCGGCGCATCCTCGATCTGCAGCCGACCGACATCCACCAGCGGACGCCGGTGATTCTCGGCAGCGCGGAAGAGGTGGACCACGTCGTCGAGCATCTGCGCTGAGTCGGCGCGTCGCGTCGAGCCCGGCCGACGCCGCCGATTGCGACCGTGCCTGCCTCACGGACCTGCTGACCCGGTACATCGAAGCGCTCGTCGCGCACGATCCGTCGCGGCTGCCCCTCTGCTGTCCTCGATCGTTCGAGGCAATACGTGCTCGACGCAAGGCGCCGTCGCCTGCCGTCGCTAAAGAATTTCCGCGTTCGGCCGATGCAGGGTCAGAACTGCCGCGCATGCATCGGTTGTCTGCCGGCCAGTACAAGAATTCAAGTGGCAGGAGACTGAATTGAGCGACTTCTTCCAGTGGGACCCGGCGAAGCTGAGTCTCCACGTTCCCGAAATGGACAACGAGCACCAGGTTCTCATCTCGAAGATGAACAAGGTGCACTCTCTGCACGCGAGCGGAGCATCGCACGCCAACATCGCGCTGGCTCTCGACGACCTCGTGCGCTACACGTCGAAGCACTTCGCCGACGAGGAAGCCTACATGGAACGCATCGGCTTTCCGGGTCTGCGCGTGCACAAGGGCGTGCACAGGCAGCTCATGGACCGGCTCGCCGACTATCAGCGCACGTTCCAGACCACGCGCAAGCTCCCCGACGACCTCTTCGTGTTCTTCAAGATGTGGCTGAGCGCGCACATCTGCGGCATCGACGCCAAGTACGCGCTCCACGCCCAGCAGGCCAAGGCGGGCTGATGAGGAACCGCTGCGGGTATCACGCGGTCGCGTGATACCCGCGGTCGCCGCCCGCTCGACGAGCCGGGACGCTTCGGCCATCCACCACTGCATCATCACGCAGCGACGGAATCCGGCACCGCGCGCATGCGCGCCACTGCGGCCTCGATCGCGGCGTGCGCTTCCGCAATCGCCGCCGCGCGCGCTTCGGGTCCGAATCCCAGCTTCTCCGCGCGCACGAACGTCACGTCGTCTATACCCATGAAGCCGAGCAGGTGCCGGAGGTAGGGCTCCTGGAAGTCGAAGGCGCGCGCGGGACCGCTCGAATACTCGCCGCCGCGGCTCTCGACGACGATCGTGCGCTTGCCTTCGAGCAGACCGCGCGGACCGGCTTCGCTGTATGCGAACGTCACGCCGGCGCGCAGCACGTGGTCGAACCATGCGCGCAGCGTCGTCGGCACGCCGAAGTTGTACATCGGTGCGCCGATCACGATGACGTCGGCCGCCTTCAGCTCCGCGATCAGCGCGTCGGAGAGCTCGCGCGTGCGCCACCCGCCCCGCGTCTGCGGTTCGTCGCGACGGATGCCGTCGAGCGCATCACCCATGAGATGAGGAATCGGGTCGCGGCCCACGTCACGTTCGACGACGGTCGCTCCGGGCGCCTCACGCTTCAGCGCCTCGACCACGCTTCGGACGAGCACTCTCGATGCCGCGTCGTCTCCTGCCGCGCTGCTGTTGATCACCAGGATGTTTCTCATGCCGCCTCCCGCATCGGTGGTTGGCTGCATGTTGGTTCCGTGCGCCACGTTCAGGTAGCCGCGCGCCGTGCAACTCGGTGTCGCAGAACTGGCAACACACAGGACCGATCATGGGGGTTCGGGTTGCGGATCGTGAGACAATGAGCCGGTCGCTCGCGGCATCGGAGGACCGCCGTCGTGCTCGCCCTGGAGGATCTCAAGACCTTCGTCGCCGTCGCGGACGCGGGAGGACTCACGCCTGCTGCACGCCGCCTCGGACTGTCCAAGTCGATCGTCAGCCGCCGCCTGCTGCGGCTCGAGCGGACGCTCCGCGTTCAGCTCCTCACCCGCACGACGCGCGGCGCGGCGCTCACCGAAGCAGGCGCAACGTTCCGCGAGCACGCGGCACGCGCGCTCGCGGAGCTCGACGCTGCGCGCGATGCGCTCTCACCGGACGGCGATCTGTGCGGGCTGCTGCGCATCTCGGCGCCCCTGTCGTACGGGCCGACGCATCTCTCGCCCGTGCTCGCCGAGTTCGCGAGCCGCTATCCGCGCCTGCGGATGGACGTGTCGTACACCGATCAGATAGTCGACGTCATCGGCGAAGGCTACGATGCTGCAATCCGCATCGGATCTCTGCCGGACTCGTCGCTCGTCGCACGGCGCATCGCGCCGGTGCGCGCGCACGTCGTCGCGAGTCCCGCGTACATCGAGAAGCACGGCACACCCCGGACACTCGACGAGCTGCTCGAGCACGAAGCCGTGCTCTACAACATTCCGATGTGGAGGCTCACCGACCGCGGCAGAACGGTAACCATAAGACCGCGCGGGCGCTTCCGCACCGACAACGGCATGGCGGTGACAGCTGCCGCGCTCGCGGGCGTCGGTATCGCTCTGCTGCCGGATTTCCTCGCCGGCCCGCATCTCGAGTCGGGCAGGCTCGTGGAGCTGCTGCCGCAGCACAGACCGCCCGACGTTGCGATCTACGTCGTGCGCCCGCCGGGCCGCGCGCCGCGAAAGGTGGCCGTGCTGACGGAGCTGATCGTCCAGAGGCTCGGCAGACGCTGAGCTGCGGACGTCACGACGCGCTCGCCAAGCCGCTATTCGCGGGCGATCAGCGCCTTCAGCGCAGCGAGCCGCTCGCCCCAGAATTCCTTCGCGGCCTGCGCGGCCTTCCTGTCGGGCAAGCCCTGGACCTGAACTGCGAGCGCGCTCTTCGCCGGCCCCTTCGCCGTGAAATACGCCTCCATCCGGAGGCCATCGGCGAGCCGGATGCGCATCGACTTCGGTTCCGTGGCCGTGCGGATTTCGAGCTCCACGCCCGGCAGCCAGCGTTTGCGCTGCTCCGGGTCGTGCACCGCGCACCACAGCGCTTCGACCGGAGCCGCGACCGTCACGCTCTTGCTCGCCTCGTAGCTTCCGCCACGCCGCTGCCCGACATCACGCAGCCCGCGCAGCCGCTCGTACCCGACGGTGATCATCTGCGCCCACCATTCGCCGACACCGTACTTCTCGTGCACGAGCTTCGCGATCGCGCGGTGCTCCATGCCTGCGGCGCCGCGACGGTCGAGCAACGCGACCCACTCGGGCCACGTCCGACCGGACGCCTTCAGCACCGCCGCGTCGCTCCTGCCCGTGATCTTCTCGTAGCCGTCGGGGATCGGGAGTGCTGTGCGATGCTCATGTGCCGCGGGTGACTCGGCGGCTGTGGGCTGTTCGCGTACCGACTCCGTGGGGTGCTCCGGAGCCTCCGGCTGAGAGGCGTGCCTGCGATTCTTTCTGCCGATGAGGTGGGCGCGGGCCGTGGTGTAGGACTCGCCCGTCTTCGCCATGCGCGCCCGGATCAGGCGCTTGAGGTCCTTGTTCTTCGACATCTCCGGATCTCCTCTGCACGCGCCACGGCCCGCCGCCCCCGGCAGGGCGTTCCGTGACGAGCAGGGTTCCGTCGATGCCGGTCCGGGAGTATGCCCCCTTTGCCTCACGAGGGCCCCAGCCGGGGTGGGGCCTAAGAGGTTGGGCGTGGACCGCCGCCGGGGAGAAAATATTAGGAGGAAGGTGGATCACCCGCCAGGGGTGACTCGCAGCGTTTACCGGACATCCGCGCGTCGTACTGTTCCCCACCGGACCGGGCGCCGGTTATGGCGCCATCAAGGGTATCGTGCGTCCCGACGATCACGTCGTCCTCGATTCACTTGCTCACGATTGCCTGCAGCACGGCGCGCGAGCGAGCACGCCAAACGTCTCGTTCTTCGCGCACGACGATCTCCGGAGCGCGGAGAAACGCCTCGCTCGAATCTGACAGACTCATCCGGACGCCGCGATCCTGGTCGTCACCGAGTCACCGCTCTCGATGGACTCGGACCACCCGGACTTCAGGCAACTGCTTGCTGTGTGCAGAACGCATCGTGCCCACCTGATGGTGGACGTTGCGCATGACCTCGGGCTGCTCGGCCCCAATGGGCGGGGCGTGCTCGCGGAGCAGGATGTCCTGGATCAGATCGATTTCCTCGTCGGCTCCTTTTCGAAGACCTTCGCGTGCATCGGAGGATTCTTCGCGAGCCGCGGCAAGGGGACCGCGTACCAGGTACGCGGATTCAGCGGTTCCCATACTTTCTCGAACTTCCTCATTCCCGCCCGGATGGCTGCCGCACGGGCGGCACCGCAGCTCGTCCGATCTTCGGAAGTCGAAGTTCTGAGGCGTTCGACGCTGCTCCTCCGTGTGACGCGGCGTCACACGGAGGAGCAGCTCGTCGATGCCGCAGCCGTCGTGGCAGACGCCATTGCATCGGCCAGGCGGAAGTGCACAACGGAAGACCGCGGTCCATCGACACGATGACCAGCGGAGAATCCCTTCTGGACCCGCTCCGGCCACTCACATTCCGAAGCCCTCGACAAGGAGCTCGCGGACTTTGCGGAGAACGAGCACATCAGTCTGCGCCATCGTGTGAGCGGGACGCGATCGCACGCGTGCCTTGCAGGCACTGGACTTGATCGCGACTTTCCACTTTAATCCCGCGCCGCCGAGCTGCGGAGTCCGCGTGCACTTTCACTGCGCACGCCGCTGACGCGACTTCCATGCCGCATCTTCGGAGCGGCCGATCCGTAAGTCTGCGTATCCTCGCCTCCGCATTCTCATGGGTACGATTCACGCGCCGCACGACATCGGCTCGTCACGTGCGGCCTGAGGAGACTTTTGCACGATGAAATTGAAGGCGGTCGTTACCGCAACGATTCTGGCAGCATCGACGGCATTTGCATCGAACGACAGCGTCTGGCAGGCGCTTCCGGAGGTTGCCCCCGCTCCGGCGGACAATCCCACGACGCAGGAAAAGATCGAGCTCGGCAGGATGCTGTACTTCGACCCGCGGCTGTCCTCGACGGGCACCGTATCGTGCTTCTCCTGCCACAACCTTGCCGAAGGCGGTGACGACCATCGACCGACGTCGGTCGGTGTTCACGGCCAGAAGGGCGGACGCAACGCGCCCACGGTCTGGAACGCAGCGTTCCTCTCGGTCCAGTTCTGGGACGGCCGCGCGCCCACGCTCGAGGAGCAGGCGAAGGGACCGCCGGTGAATCCCATCGAAATGGGCATGTCGGACCTCGAAGCCGTCGTCGAGCGCGTCAAGCGCATCCCGGGCTACCGCCCGTATTTCGAAGCGGCCTTCGGCAAGGGCGATGTGATCACCATCGACAACATCGCCCGCGCCATCGCGGCGTACGAGCGCACGCTCATCACCCCGGATACCCCGTACGACCGCTACGTGAAGGGCGACAAGTCCGCACTCACCGAGCAGCAGATCCGCGGCATGAACACCTTCCGTGAAGTCGGCTGCATCTCGTGCCATCAGGGGCCGATGTTTGCCGGGCCGCAGCTGCCGATGGGCACGGGGTTCTTCATGAAGTTCCCGACTGTGCCGGACAGTCCCTATGTCGCGAAGTACCGCCTGACGGAGGACAAGGGGCGGTTCGAGGTGACCGGCGACCCCGCGGACGAGCACATGTGGCGCGTGCCCACCCTGCGCAATCTGGTCTACACGGCGCCTTACATGCACAACGGCGCTGTGAAGACCCTGCCGGAAGCGGTCCGCGTCATGGCCTCCACTCAGCTTGGTCTTACGCTGACGGAAGATCAGGTGAACGACATCGTCGCGTTCCTGGAGGCGCTGTCGGGCCCGCTCCCGCAGCAGACCGTGCCGCAGCTGCCGCCGACACCCGGCGATCTGCTCGATCCGTAGCGGCAGCTGAGGACGGGAAGAACGACTCGACGGCGCGCGGAATCGACTCGAAGCCGGCAGGCGGGCAGGGATGTCCGCCTGCCGGATGTCACACACGGGCTCGACGGACCCGCATCGTCGTCGCCGCCCGCTCACGAAGTGCGATGGCGGCGCAACGCACAGGCGCCTGTCGCCGCCCTCAACCGCACTTCGAATCGCCGCAGTTGAGGCACGTCATGCAGCCGTCCATCATGACGACGGCCGCGGTGTTGCACTTGCCGCAGAGCTGAGCGCCT
>QGVD01000049.1 GCA_003242685.1 Pseudomonadota bacterium
CGTTCTGTACCCAACAAAACCCACCCTGCGCTTAGAATGGGTCTCCTACCTCAACCGCCACATCCCGCTGGTGCGCAGGCTCCTCGGAAGCGCGCTGAAGGGTGTGCAGGTGGAGCGCGGAATCTCAGGCGGTACGCCGGGCAGCTCGGCACCGTTCTTCGTGCTGGTGCACCTCACGTTCGATTCGCTCGACGCTTTCCAGGCCGCGTTCGGACCGCATGCCGCGGCGATTCAGCAGGACATCCCGAACTATTCGAGCGTCACGCCGATCGTTCAGGTGAGTGAAGTCACGTCTTCGTGATAGAGAGGTGAACATGTCGTCCAGAAGAAGTCGTTCTCCGCGGACCGGCGCGTTGGCGCTGTGGCTCGCGTGCGTTGCGTTCGTGCCGCTCTCGGCGCAGGCCGGCCGCGTCTACGTCTCCAACGAAGACGGGCAGTCCGTCACCGTCATCGACACCGACAGGCTCGAGGCCATCGCGACCATACCGGTCGGCAAGCGCCCGCGAGGCATCGAGCTCAGTCCTGACGGCAAGCGCCTTTACGTCGCGCTGAGCGGTCTGCCCAAGTGCCCGCCTACGATGCCGGACGAGGAGTGCGCGAAGATGGAGCGCGACCTCAAGGCCGACGGCGTCGCGGTCATCGATACCGAATCGCAGAAGCTCGTGACGGTTCTTCACGCAGGATCCGATCCGGAGCAGTTCGACCTGAGCCCGGACGGCAAGCTGCTCTTCGTTGCGAACGAAGACGCCGCCCAGGCTTCGGTGCTCAACGTCGAGACCGGAAAGGTCGAGGCGCGGATCAAGGTGGGCGAGGAGCCGGAGGGCGTACGGGTATCGCCCGATGGGCGGTACGTGCTGGTAACCAACGAGTCGGACAGCACCGTCTCGATCATCGACACGCGGACGTACAAGGTGCTGCGCCACGTGAAGGTGGGTAAGCGGCCCCGCGACGCAGCATTCACACCCGACGGCACGCGCGCGTTCGTCACCGGCGAGTTCGACGCATCGCTCTACCGCATCGCAGTACCGGAAGGTGAACCGGTCGAGAAGGTGGTCCAGTTCCGCAAGGACGCGCTGCCGATGGCGGTCGTGCTCGACGTGCCGCGCAACAGGATCTACGTGAGCACGGGCCGCGGTCGCACCGTCGCCGTCGTGGCGCTCGACACGCTGAAGCTCATCAAGGAGATCGAGGTGGGAACGCGGCCGTGGGGCATCGCGCTGTCGCGCGACGGGCGCCGGCTCTATACGGCGAATGGCCCGTCGAACGATGTTTCAGTCGTCGATACCGAGAAGCTCGAGGTGATCAGGAAGATCCCGGTCGGGCGCGGTCCCTGGGGTGTCGCCATAGACGACTGATCGGCGCTCGCAATTTCATTCCCCGCAACGAGTGAAGGCGCGGCCGGCGGCAGCGGCCGCGCCTCCGCTGTCAGCGCTTCGTCCCGCCTGCTGCCGACTCGATGCCGCACGAGCGCTGCGCCGCGGCTTCGAGGTCCGTGAACGTGCGTGCCTTCTTGCGCGCCTCGTCCGTATCGCGGAAGACGCCGCCGCGCTCCCCGGCGAGCGTCGAGTAGCGCGCGAAGCTCTGCGCTTCCACGAACTCGTCATAGCTCAAGCTTTCTGCAATGCGATCGATGACGCAGGAGCACTTGTAGAGCAGAGCGATCTCTCCTCCGTTCTCGACCATGCACTCGTGGACGTACTCGACGCGCGCGACGGTGGGATAGTCATGCCGCGGCGCGGTCTTTGGTGGCGGTGCAGCAGATGCGACTTGCGTCTCCGACTCGGCCGCCGCCGCGGACTGAACCGCCATTGCGGCCGCGAGTACGCACACACGGGCCTGAAACAGGAAAGGCCGGGCCATCTCGCACCTCCTGACTTCGATGCATCCGCACCGACGACGATGCTACGCCGCATGACGGCTCGTCACCACAAACTCATGTTGCGGCGGTCGCGGTACGGGTGTATTGATAGGGCGAACAGAGCGTATCGCGGTCGTGACGATTGTTCCGCCTGCCTGCGAGGCGCAACACGTCACCGTCACGCAACAACTCTGCTTCCGAGCACTCGCTTCTCACAGGTGTGCCCGCGTCAGACGAATAACAAGCAGGTGAGAAAAGGGGGGTCTGAGCGCGCGTATGAATAGCAGCCGGAGGAGCTATGAAAACCGAGTGTCGTTCCCTTCTGATCAGTGTGACGGTGCTCGCGGCATCGGCCGGTGGCATGACGGCACTCGCCGACGCCGACCTCGAGCAACGGATGAGTGATCCCAAGCAGTGGGCCGCGCAGGCCGGGGATTACGCGAATCAGCGTTACAGCGAGCTCAAGCAGATAAACGCCAGCAACGTCAACCGGCTTCAGGTGGCATGGACGCTTTCGACGGGTGTGCTGCGCGGTCACGAGGGATCGCCGCTCGTGATCGGTGACGTGATGTACATCCATACTCCCTTCCCGAACAACGTCACGGCGATCAACCTCAAGGATCACACGTTCCTGTGGAAGTACCAGCCGAAGCAGGACGAGAGCGTCATCCCGGTGATGTGCTGCGATACCGTCAACCGCGGCCTCGCCTACGGTGACGGCAAGATCTTCCTGCAGCAGGCCGACACCACGCTGGTCGCACTGGACGCGAAGACCGGCAAGGTGATCTGGACGGCGAAGAACGGCGATCCGAAGATCGGCGAGACGAACACCAACGCCCCGCACGTCTTCAAGGACAAGGTCATCACGGGTATCTCGGGCGGCGAGTTCGGTGTGCGCGGCCGCCTGATCGCGTACGACATCAAGACGGGCAAGCGTGTCTGGACGGCATGGAGCACAGGTCCGGACAACGAGATCCTGTTCGATCCCCAGAAGACGATGACCTGGACCAACGGCAAGATGGCGCCGGTGGGCAAGGACTCGTCGCTCAAGACCTGGGAAGGCGATCAGTGGAAGCTCGGTGGCGGTACGACCTGGGGCTGGTACTCGTACGACCCGAAGCTCAATCTCGTCTATTACGGCACGGGTAACCCGGGCACCTGGAATCCGGCACAGCGTCCCGGCGACAACAAGTGGTCGATGAGCATCATCGCGCGCGATCTCGACACGGGCATTGCGCGCTGGGTCTACCAGAAGACCCCGCACGACGAGTGGGACTACGACGGCGTCAACGAGAACATCCTCGTCGACCTCGACTTCAAGGGCCGCAAGGTCCCGGCGCTCGTCAACTTCGACCGCAACGGCTTCGCCTACACGCTGAACCGTGAGACGGGCGAGCTGCTGGTGGCGCAGAAGTACGATCCGAAGGTCAACTGGGCGACCCACGTCGACATGAAGACCGGCCGTCCGGTCGTCGACAAGCGGTATTCGCCGGGCACCACGGGTCCGGATGTCAACGTGAAGGACATCTGCCCCGCGGCTCTCGGCACGAAGGACCAGCAGCCGGCGTCCTATGACCGCAAGACCGGCCTCTTCATGGTGCCGACCAACCACGTCTGCATGACCTACGAGCCCTTCGAGGTCGAGTACGTGGCCGGTCAGCCGTACGTGGGCGCCACCCTGACGATGTACCCGGCGCCGGGGAGCCACGGCGGCATGGGCAACTTCATCGCCTGGGACGCCGTGAACGGCAAGATCGTCTGGTCCAAGCCCGAGCGCTTCTCCGTGTGGTCAGGCGCGCTCACCACGGCCGGTGACGTTGTCTTCTACGGCACGCTCGAGGGCTACCTCAAGGCGGTGAGCACGAAGGACGGCAAGGAGCTCTGGAGCTTCAAGCTGCCGTCCGGAATCATCGGCAACGTGTTCACCTATGAGTACAACGGCAAGCAGTACGTCGGCGTGTACTCGGGAATCGGCGGCTGGGCCGGCATCGGCATGGCGGCTGGTCTGACCGAGCCGACCGCGGGACTGGGTGCCGTGGGCGGGTACAAGGATCTGGCCCGCTTCACGAACCTCGGCGGCAGTCTGTTCGTCTTCTCTCTGCCGGACGACGCGCGGTGAGGTCCCCTGGCGCGCGGCGTGCTGCACCCGGGACGGTGCGGTACGCCGCGCTCCCCTTCTGTATCGGAGTTCCCAGTATGAAGTTGATGGTGTGCGCGCTGCTCACGGCGGCGCTCGTCGTGAACGTCGCGCCTGCCGCGGAGACACCTGCGCAGTCTGGAGCCGCCACGAAATCCACTTCCGCGACCAACGCGGGGTCGTCCGCGGAGTCGGGCAGCGGCAAGGATCTGTACGTCGTCAAGGACGGGAACAAGGTCGATGCGAAGACGCTTGCCGGCTGGAGAACGTGGCGCGCGCTGGCCTGCGAGCGCTGTCACGGCGCCGAGCAGGAGGGACTCGTGGGTCCCTCGCTGAAGGAATCGCTGAAAGTGCTCACGAAGGAGGAGTTCCACGAGATCATGGTGAAAGGCAGACCCGAGAAGGGCATGCCGCCGTTCAACACCAGCAAGATGGTGATGGAGAACTGGGAGGGGCTCTACGCCTATCTGAAGGGCCGCTCGAACGGCGACATCGAGCCGGGCCGGCTCACGGCGCTGGACGGGGGCAAGTGACGATGCTGCGCCGGAGAGCACTGCTCGCCTGCGTACTCGCGGGGTGTGCGGCGCTCGCGGCAGGAGCCGAAGACGAGGGGCAACCCGCAGAGCCACTGCGCGTCTGCGCGGATCCCGACAATCCGCCGCAGTCGATGGAGGACGGCAGCGGTTACGAGAACCGCATCGCCGAAGCGCTGGCCCGCGATCTCGGCAGGCGCGTCGAGTACACCTTCTTCCCGCAGCGCATCGGCTTCGTGCGCAACACGCTGCGCGCGCGCGAGGAGAACGAGCGTCGCTTCAAGTGTGACGTGATCATCGGTGTTCCGAGCGGCTACGAGCTGACGCTCACCACGCGGCCCTACATGCGCTCCGTGTACGCGCTGGTCGCGCCCGCGGATGGTGAGCTCGGTGAAATCGAGTCGCCGGACGATCTGCTGAAGCTCCCCGAAGCCGAGCGGCAGAAGCTGCGCATCGGCGTCTTCGCCCGCTCACCCGGAGCCGACTGGCTCCTCAAGAACGGACTGTTCCGGCAGGCCGTGTTCTACCAGCAGCAGACCGGCGATCCGCACCTCAATCCCACGCGTCTCATCGAGCGCGACCTCGCGGAAGGCAAGATCGACCTCGCGATCGTCTGGGGCCCCATCGCGGGCTATCTGGCGAAGCAGCACGAGGGCTCGAATGCCTGGCGTGTCGTGCCGTTCCGGCTCGATCCACAGATCCGGTTCGACTACGAGATCTCGATGGGCGTACGCTTCGGCGAGAAGGAGTGGCGCGACACGCTCGACCGCTGGATCGGCGAGCACCAGCAAGAGATCGATTCCATCCTCACGAGCTACGGCGTCCCGCTTCTCGCGATGGAGAGCAAGGGATCCCGGGACGACGATGACGACTGAGCGGCACGCGGCGCGCTCCGTCGCGCCCCTGCGTGCCCGCCGCCCGCCGCGAGTGCACGACCCGCATCCATCCCGCACAATCGCGGCATGGACGAGTCCGAGCTGAGAGCGATTCTTCGCAATCTGATCCTTCCGCCCACTGGACCTCTGCTCCTCGCGCTGGCCGGCTTCGTCGTCGCCAGCACGCGCCGTTTCCAGAAACACGGCATCGCGTTGCTCGTCGGCGGAATCCTGCTGCTGTGGGCGCTCGCTACGCCTGCGATCGCAGGGCTCATGGTGCGCGGCTTCGAATCGCGGGACGTGCTCGATCTTTCACGTCCTGTGGCCGCGGACGCCGTCGTCATCCTGGGCGGCGGGACGCGCAGGTACGCACCGGAGTACGGTGGCCCGGCGCCCAATCAGCTCACGCTGCAGCGGCTCGCGTACGGTGCGCGCGTGGCCCGCGCGACCGGCCTGCCGGTGCTCGTGACGGGTGGAGGCGCGGAGGGTGCGGCGATGGCGGAGTTCCTGCGCCGGGACTTCGTGCTCGAGCCGCGCTGGGTCGAGGATCGGGCGCGCAATACACACGAGAACGCGCTCTTCTCGGCGCAGATCCTCCGGGAGTCCGGTTTGCGGCGCGTGGTGCTCGTGACCTCGGCGCTGCACATGCGCCGCGCGGCAGGGGAGTTCGAGGCTCAGGGTCTCGAAGTGATCGCCGCCCCGGTCGGCGTCTCGAGCGGGCGCCAGGGTGGACTCAGCGACTGGGTGCCGGGCATCGCCGCGCTGCGCGAGTCGCACTACGTGCTCTACGAGCTGCTCGGCGAGCTGGTGCGGTCGGTCCGCTGAGCCGGCACCGGCAGCGCGTCGGCGAGCTGCTCGCGCGTGAGCTTCACGATGACGGGCGAAAGCGCGAGCAGCGCGATGAGATTCGGTATGGCCATGAGCGCGTTCAGCGTGTCCGCGATCATCCACGCGACGTCGAGCTGAGTGACCGCACCGGCGAACGCGCCCACGCACCACAGAGCGCGGTAGGGGAGGATCGACCACGCGCCGACCAGGAACTGCCAGCAGCGCTCACCGTAGTACGCCCAGCCGAAGAGCGTCGTGATCGCGAAGACGCTGATCGACACGGCGACGATCTCGCTGCCGAGGCCCGGCAGAGCCGAATCGAATGCACGCTGTGTGAGCTCCGCACCCGTCTCGCCGCTCGTCCACGCGCCGGTGACCACGATGACGAGCCCCGTCATCGAGCACACGATGATGGTGTCGATGAACGTGCCCATCATGCCGATGAGCCCGCTGCGCACGGGGCTCGAGCTCGCGCCTGCCGCCTGAGCGATACCGGCCGTGCCGAGGCCCGCCTCGTTGGAGAAGATGCCGCGCGCCACGCCGTAGCGGATCGCGGCGGCGACTGCCGCGCCGGCGAAGCCTCCCGTGGCGGCAGCCGGGGTGAATGCGCTGCCGACGATCGTGGCGAAGGCCTGCGGAATCGCGCCCGCGTGGACGATCAGCACGATGAGGGACACCGCGACGTATCCGATGGCCATGAACGGCACGAGCCACCTCGCGACGGCCGCGATGCGCCGGATACCGCCCAGCACGACGGCCGAGGTGAGCACGAACAGCACGACTCCCGTCACGCGCGGATCGACCGCGAACGACCCCTGCAGCGCCGCCGCGATGGTGTTCGCCTGCACCATGTTGCCGATGCCGAAGCCCGCGAGTCCGCCGAAGATCGCGAATGCAACGCCGAGCCACGCCCAGCGCGGACCGAGACCGTTCCGGATCGCGTACATCGGTCCGCCGACCCACCGGCCGGCCGCATCGCGCTCCCGGAAGTGCACGGAGAGCACGACTTCGCCGTACTTCGTCGCCATGCCGACGAGCGCGGTGATCCACATCCAGAACACGGCGCCCGGGCCGCCGAGCGCGATCGCCGTCGCGACGCCTGCGATGTTGCCGACGCCGATGGTCGCGGACAGACAGGTCATCAGCGCGGCGAAGGGGGTGATCTCGCCCATGCCCGGCTCGCCGCTGCGGCCCCGCCACAGGAGGCGGAAGCCGGGGCCGATGAGGCGGATAGGCATGGCGCCGAGGCGCAACTGCAGGTAGAACCCGGTGCCGAGGATCAGCACCAGCAGCGCGGGTCCCCACACGAAGGAATTGATCGAGCTCAGCCAGTCGGTCATGGGATGTTCTGCAGCAGGCCCAGGGCTACGGTCCGGGCCAGCCTATCGCATCCTCGCGTACGGCGCGCTCCGGATCGCGCGGAGTGCGGATCGCGCCACACGGCGCGCAGGGCGCGAGCTGCAGCGCAGCGCTGGGGTATGCTCCGCGATCCTCGGCCGGAGCTTCACGGGGGGCGGACCGACGATGATCGTACGCGTGCTGATCCTGGCGATTGCGGCCTGGGCCGGCTTCTTCGTCATGTCGATCGAGCTGCTGAGCGGACGGATCCTCGCGCCCAACTTCGGGAACAGCATCTACGTCTGGGGCGGCGTGATCACCGTGTTCATGCTCGCGCTCGCCGTCGGCTATCTGCTCGGCGGACAGCTCTCGCTGCGGCATCCGAGCCTGAGGCGCCTGGGGCTGCTGCTGATCGCCTCGGCCGTGGCGACCGTGCCCGTGGTCGCTTTCGGTACCCCGATGCTCGACTGGATCTTCAACCGGGTGGAGGATCCCCGCTACGGCTCGCTGCTCGGCGCATCGCTCCTCTTCTTCGTGCCGACGGCGGTCGCGGGCACGATCTCGCCCTATGCCGTGCGGCTCCTCGTCACCCGGCTGCACGCGAGCGGCCGCGCGGCGGGCGCGCTGTACTTCGTGTCCACCTTCGGCAGCGCGGCGGGAACGCTCATCACCTCGTTCCATCTGGTGCTGCTCTACGAGATCGATCAGATCCTGCTCGGTCTCATGACGACATCCGTGATCATCGGTCTCCTGGCTACACCGTTCGGAAGGGCTGCCGTTGAGTCGTAAGAATGCATTCGCCGCGTCGCTCGTGATCGCGCTGCTCGGCTGCGGCGGCGCGCCGGTCGGCGCGTCCGTGCTGCACACGGAGCGCTCGCTCTACCGGGACATCGTCGTCTACGAGGAGGACGGCCTGCGCTGCATGCGCTTCGGCAAGCAGGTGTCGGGCAGGCAGAGCTGTCAGTCGCTGCGGGAGCCGCAGCGCCTGGTGCTCGAGTACACGCGCATGATGGCGGGCGCGCTCTACATGAATCCCGCTCCGGCGCGTGTCCTCGTCATCGGGCTCGGCGGAGGATCGCTCCCCTCGATGCTGCAGCGGCTCTATCCCGGCATCGCGATCGACATCGTCGAGATCGATCCCGCCGTGGTGCGCGTCGCGCGCCGCTTCTTCGGCTTCACCCCCGGTCCGCGCACCCGCGTGCACACGCAGGACGGAAGGGTGTTCGTGAAGCGCATGGCGCGGCAGGGCGTGAAATACGATCTCGTGCTGCTCGACGCCTTCGATCACGAGTACATCCCCGAGCACCTGCTCACGCAGGAGTTCCTGCAGGAGCTGCGCGGCGTGCTCACCCCCGGCGGCGTGCTCGCGGCGAACACCTTCTCCGGCAGCCGTCTCTACGACCACGAGTCGGTTACCTACTACAGCGTCTTCGGCGACTTCTACGGCCTGCGCAGTGGAAACCGGGTCATCCTGACGCGCGTCGGAGGACTCCCGGCGCTCGACGAGATCGAGCGCAACGCGGCCGAGCTCGACGCGCGGCTGAAGGCCTTCGGCGTCGACAGTGAAGTGCTGCTGCCGCTCTTCCGGATCGAGCGGAGCTGGCCCGAGGGCACGCGCGTGCTGACCGATCAGTACTCGCCGTCGAACCTCCTCAACGGCCGCTGACCGCGCACGCGGAGCTTCCGGTGCCGCCACGGCTTCCGTGGCCGCACCTGCGCCGCTACAGTCGCGGCATGGCTCTGCGCGACAACGTATTCTGAAGAACGCCTCGCATGGCGCGATCACGGCTCTACCGTTCGCTCTACTTCCAGGTCCTCGTGGCGATCGTCGCCGGAGTGCTGCTCGGCTGGCTGCTGCCCGAGACGGGCGCCGCGATGAAGCCGCTCGGCGACGGTTTCATCCGCCTCATCAAGATGCTCATCGCGCCGATCATCTTCTGCACCGTGGTGACGGGTATCGCCGGCATGGAGCAGATGAAGGAGGTCGGCCGCACGGGAGGATTCGCGCTCCTCTACTTCGAGGTGATGAGCACGCTGGCGCTCATCATCGGCCTCGTGATCGTGAACGTCGTGCGGCCCGGCGCCGGCATGGACGTCGATCCCGCCACGCTCGACGCGTCCGCGATCGCGCAGTACGCACGCCCCGGTCAGATGCCGGGTGCCGTCGAGTTCATCCTCGGAGTGATCCCGGAGAGCGTCGTCGGAGCCTTCGCCCACGGCGACATCCTGCAGGTGCTGCTGTTCGCGATCCTGTTCGGCTTCGCGCTGCACGCGCTGGGCGGCAGGGGCAGCGTCGTGTACTCCGTCGTCGAAGGCGTCTCGCAGGTGATGTTCCGCATCGTCGGCTACGTGATGCGGCTCGCACCCATCGGCGCCTTCGGAGCAATGGCGTTCACGATCGGCCGCTACGGTCTCGACACGCTCGCCTCGCTCGGCAAGCTCATGGCCTGCTTCTACGCGACGTGCCTGATGTTCATCTTCGTGGTGCTGGGGATCGTCGCGCGGCTGCACGGCTTCGGCATCCTGAGCTTCATCCGCTACATCAGGGAGGAGCTGCTGATCGTGCTCGGCACGTCGTCTTCCGAGTCGGTGCTGCCGCGCATGCTCGCGAAGCTCGAGAACCTCGGTGTGAGCAAGCCGGTGGTCGGTCTCGTCATTCCGACCGGCTACTCCTTCAACCTCGACGGGACGTCGATCTACCTCACCATGGCCGCGGTGTTCATCGCACAGGCGACGAACACGCCGCTCGATCTCGGGCAGCAGCTCCTGCTGCTCCTCGTGCTCATGCTCACCTCGAAGGGCGCCGCGGGCGTCACGGGGAGCGGCTTCATCGTGCTCGCCGCGACGCTTTCGGCCGTGGGCGACGTGCCCGTCGCGGGCCTCGCCCTGATCCTCGGAATCGATCGCTTCATGTCCGAGGCGCGGGCGCTCACCAACCTCATCGGCAACGGCATCGCGACGGTAGTCGTCGGACGGTGGTGCGGGGCGGTGGACGTCGATCGCATGCGCCGCCAGCTCGCGAACGGATCGGTCGCGGAAGGACAGCCCGAGAAGCTCCTCGAGGAGAGGGCGATCGATGGCTGAGCGGACGATCGAGACGGACATTCCGTCGCGGCTCGACCGTCTGGCGTGGGGTCCCTTTCACTGGCTGGTCGTAGCGGCGCTCGGCATCACCTGGACGCTCGACGGGCTCGAGGTCACGCTCGCCGGCGCCGTCGCAGGCGCGCTCGAAGCGAGCCCGACGCTGCAGATGACCTCGACGGAGGTCGGCGCCTCCGCGAGCGCGTACCTCGCGGGCGCGGTGCTCGGCGCGCTGGTCTTCGGCTGGCTCACGGACGTGCTCGGCCGCAAGCGGCTCTTCTTCATGACGCTCGGGCTCTATCTCGCCGCGACCGGCGCCACCGCATTCGCGCAGGACTTCTGGAGCTTCGCGCTCTTCCGCTTTCTCACCGGCGCCGGCATCGGCGGCGAGTACGCCGCGATCAACTCGGCGATCCAGGAGCTCATCCCGGCGCGCTACCGCGGCCGCACGGATCTCGCCATCAACGGCAGCTTCTGGCTCGGCGCGATACTCGGCGCCTTCGGCAGCAGCGTGCTGCTCGATCCCGAGCGCTTTCCCGCCGACCTCGGCTGGCGTCTGGCTTTCGGCATCGGCGCGGTGCTCGGGCTCGTCGTGCTCGTGTTCCGGCGCAGGCTCCCGGAGAGCCCGCGCTGGCTCATCCTGCACGGACGCACGCGCGAGGCCGACGCGATCGTGAGCGCCATCGAGCGCAGGTCACGGCGGGCGGAACCGGCGTCACCGGTGTTCCGGCTGCGGCTGCGCGTCAGGCGACGCGCGGTGAACCTCGTCGATCTCGGGGTGAGTCTCTTCAGGCTCTATCCGCGACGCGCGGTGCTGGGCCTCGTGCTCATGGCCTCGCAGGCGTTCTTCTACAACGCGATCTTCTTCACCTATGCGCTCGTCCTGGGTCGCTTCTTCGACGTGCCCGTGCAGGACGTCGGCCTCTACCTGCTGCCGTTCTCCATCACGAATTTCCTGGGGCCGATCGCGCTCGGGTGGCTCTTCGATCACTGGGGCCGCCGCCCGATGATCACGCTCACGTACGCGCTGTCGGGCCTTCTGCTCGGTGTAACGGCGCTGCTCTTCCTTCAGGGTGCGCTGAGTGCCGTCTCGCTCACGGTGTCCTTCGCGGTCGTCTTTTTCTTCGCATCGGCCGCAGCGAGCTCCGCCTATCTCACGGTGAGCGAGTGCTTCCCCATCGAGGTGCGCGCGCTCGCGATCGCGGTGTTCTATGCGCTCGGAACGGGGCTCGGCGGCGTCGCGGCTCCCTGGGTGTTCGGCAGTCTCATCGGTACGGGCGATCCGGCGTCCATCGCGGGCGGCTACGCCTTCGGCGCGGTGCTCATGCTGATCGCCGCCGCGGTCGCCTGGTGGTTCGGCGTCGCGGCCGAGCGCCGCGCGCTCGAGGACGTGGCGCGCCCGCTCTCGACCGCCGGAGACTGAGGAAGGAGAAGGGCGGACGATGAGCAGCGAGAGCGCGGTTCCTGCCTCGACGCACACCACGTCGGGGGTCGCTGAAAGCGCGGCCGACACGCGCCGGCGCCTGCAGGCGATCTTCGGCGGCTCGATCGGCAATCTCGTCGAGTGGTACGACTGGTACGCCTACGCGGCGTTCTCGCTGTACTTCGCATCGACGTTCTTTCCCGCCGGAGATCAGACCGCGCAGCTCCTCAACGCGGCCGCCATATTCGCGGTGGGCTTCCTCGTGCGTCCGATCGGCGGATGGCTCCTCGGCCGTTACGCCGACCGGCGCGGTCGCAAGGCGGCGCTGACGCTCTCCGTGCTCCTCATGTGCACCGGCTCGCTCATCATCGCGGTGACTCCGGGATACGCGACGATCGGAATCGCCGCGCCGGCGCTGCTGGTGTTCGCGCGGCTCCTGCAGGGCTTCAGCGTGGGCGGCGAGTACGGCACGAGCGCCACGTACCTGAGCGAGGTCGCGAGCCCCGCGCGCCGCGGGTTCTACTCGAGCTTCCAGTACGTGACGCTGATCATGGGCCAGCTCCTCGCGCTCGCCGTGCTCATCGTGCTGCAGTTCGTGCTGCTGACGCCCGAGCAGCTCGAGTCGTGGGGCTGGCGCATTCCGTTCGTGATCGGTGCGATCTGCGCGCTCGTCGCGCTGTATCTCCGCCGCAGGCTCACCGAGACGGAAGCCTTCGAGCGCGTGCGCGCGCGACGCGAGGACGACGCGGGCGGAATCCGGCTGCTGCTGCGCCACCCGCGCGAGGTGCTGATCGTCGTGGGGCTCACGATGGGCGGCACGCTCGCCTTCTACACCTACACCACGTACATGCAGAAGTTTCTCGTGAACACGGTGGGGCTCACGCGCGGCGAGTCGACACTGATCTCCGCCTCGACGCTGCTCATCTTCCTGTGCCTGCAGCCGGTGGTGGGCGCGCTGTCCGACCGAGTAGGGCGCCGGCCGGTGCTGATCTCCTTCGGCGTGCTCGGCACGGTGGCGACGGTGCCGTTGCTGACGGCGCTCTCGCGTGCCGACGACGCGCTGACCGCCTTCGGGCTCATCATGGCGGCGCTCGTGATCGTCACCGGCTACACGTCGATCAACGCCGTCGTGAAGGCCGAGCTGTTTCCCGCGCAGATCCGCGCGCTCGGCGTGGGGCTGCCCTACGCGATCACCGTCTCACTGTTCGGCGGTACGGCCGAGTACGTCGCCCTGTGGTTCAAGTCCATCGGGCACGAGAGCCTGTTCTACTGGTACGTGACCGGCTGTATCGCGTGCTCGCTGCTCGTGTACGTCTTCATGCGCGAGACGAGCCGCACGTCGCGCATCTGATCGCGGCCGGAACCGGCGCGGCTAGCCCTTGCGGCCGAGCATCGAGCCGAGCATTCGATAGAGCTGCTCGGCGGTGCGGGCATCCAGCACGAGCTCGCCTTCCGCGGCACGCCCGCGCGGGGCCGGGCGCTCCTTCTTCTTCGTCGCGCCGGTGGCGATCTGCAGCTCCTCGTCCGTCATCAGGCGGATCTGCTCGATGAGGAGCACGAGGCACGCCTGGAACGACTTGCGCTGCTCCGCGGACAGCACCGACAGCAGCCTGTCCGCCAGCATCTCGGCCGCGTCGTGCAGCGCGCGATGCATCTGCCGGCCCGCCCGCGTGAGGCTCAGCATGACCGAGCGCTGGTCGGCGGGATTGCCGACCTTCTCGATGAGTCCCCGCGACTGCAGGCGGTTGACGAGGCGGCTCGCATAGCCCTTCTCGAGATCGATCTCCTCGCAGAGACGCTTGAACGAGACCTGGCCGAATCCACCGGTGACGCCGATGACGCGTCCCTCGAGGAGCTTGAGGCCGAAGTGCCGCCGGTAGAACGCTTCGTGAAAGCGCTCCGAGAGTCTCGCGAGCAGATGCAGCCTGAAGGTCGGCAGGGTCCTGAAGGATTTGAGCTCCCCGTCGTTCTCCTCGAGGGCGGGTTTCCTGGCTCCGGCGGAGCGCACCGCCGCGCGCTTCGTTCCGCGCACCGGGCGCCCGGTGCGGCGCTTGGATTTCGTGCTCAATGTCGTACGTCCGAAGGATTGCCGCCGCAAATGATCGCACCGATCGCGCCCCGAGCGGAATCGGGCGCCGCGAGGTTGACGGCGATGCCGAACTTGTACATTGTCACGAGCCCGCCCGTCGATCTCCCCGAATGCCCTGGACGGACCCGGAAGGCCGCGCATGACGAGCCACGATCACGATGCCCTGCGGCAGCAGGCGTGGTGGAACGTCGCGGCGGGCTTTGCAGTGTGGATGCTGATCGTGGCCATGCCGGCGGCGCTCATGCCCGTCCTCTACGGACCCATCATGGACGAGACGGGCTGGAGCCGGGGAGAGGTGATGCTCTTCTCCACCTTCAAGTTCGCTGCAGGCGCGGTCGCCGCCTTCTTCCTGGGACACATCGTCGACCGCTTCGGTCTCAATCGCGTGATGTACGCGAGCATGGCGGGCACGGGCCTCGCGATCGCCTCGCTCCTCGTCATCGAGAGTCTCTGGGCGTACTGTGCGGCGGCCGCAGTGCTGGGCGCGTCGATCCTCGGCTGCATCACGTGCACGAAAGTGCTGATCTCGCGCTGGTTCGCCGCCCGGCTCGGATTCGCCGTCGGAGTCGCGCTCACTGCCGCCGGTATCGCCGGTCTGATCGTTCCGCTCGCGGCGGCCGAGCTGAGCGCAAGCATCGGCTGGCGCATGACCGCGGCGATCATGGGCTGCACGATCTTCTTCGTTCTGATGCCGTTCTACCGCTGGAAGGCACGCGAGACGCCGGCCGTCTACGGCGTCACGGCGGAGGAGTTCGACGCTCCGCGGGAACGGGCGGTCGCTGCCGCGGCGGCCGACACGTCGCAGCAACCGGAGTTCCGCGATCTGCTGCGCTCGCGCACGTTCTGGGCCGTGGTCTTCGTGCAGACACTCATCGGTGCGATCGACCATGGCATGAACGATCACCTGCCGCTCTATCTCGATCGCGATGCGGACCTCGGGCCCAGGCTCGCGGCGGTCGGATTCTCGACGGTGATCGTCGCGGGCGCGCTGGGCAAGCTCGGTTTCGGCTGGCTGTTCGACCGCTACTCGGTGCGTGCGGTCGCGCTCTGCTGTGTCTTGATGGGAGTCGGCATCCTGCTCGGTCTCGGCGTGTCGGGGCTCTTCACGTTCGTGCTCTTCGCGCTGGTGCGCGGGGCGAGCCACGGCGGAGCGCTCGTCGACATCCCCGTGGTCGCCAAGCACGTGTTCGGCATCCGGACGCTGTCGAAGACGATCGCCATTCTCAGCGCGGCGAACTCGCTCGGCGCAGCCATCGGCGCCGGAGGGGTGGGCTTCGCACACGATGCCACGGGCAGCTACGCGTCGTCGTTCCTCGCGCTGGTCGCGCTGTCGCTCCTCGCAGCGATGCTCATCTGGCGCATCGAGCCGTGCTACTGGGTGCGTGGACGGCACGGGATCCGCGGCGCTGCCGCCGCCTTGCCTGCGGAGGCGCCTAGCGAGCGGTTTCGGCCGACTCGGCCGTGATGGAGCTCTCGGTCACTTCCTCCGCCGGATCGCCGCTCATCTGGATCGCAAGAATGAGCTGCCGCGCCTGAGGGACGAGCACCGGCAGGCGCAGCGCGAAGAAGATCGCACCCGCGATGCACACGGCACCGCCGAGCGCCACCGTGCCCGGCGCACCCAGGTGATGCGCGATCGATCCCGACATCAGCGCGCCGAAAGGCGCCATCCCCATGAACATCATGGAGTAGACCGACATCACGCGCCCGCGCAGCTCGTCCGGCACCATCGACTGCACGAGCGTGTTCGACGAGGCCATCTGCGTCATCATCGAGAAGCCCACGGGCACGAGCAGCATCGCGGACAGCCAGAACGAGCGCGACAGCGAGAAGAGAATCAGGCTCACGCCGAAACCGCCCGCGGCCATCGCGACCCAGCGTCCGAGTCCGATCAGGCGATTGCGTGCCGCGAGCGTCAGCGCGGCTGCGAGCGCGCCGATGCCCGACGCGCCCATGAGGATGCCGAGCCCGCTCGCGCCTCCGTGCAGGATGTCGGCGGCGAAGATCGGCATCAGCACGACGTACGGCATGCCGAAGAGGCTCACGAGGCCGAGGAGGAGCAGCAGCGCACGCACGGGCGGCGTGCGCGCCACGTAGCGGAAGCCCTCCACGACGTTCCGGAGCGGTGAGCCGACGAGCGGCACGCGGACGTGCGCGGAGAGCCGCATGCGCATGAGCGCCCCGAGCACGGCGACATAGGACAGGCCGTTCAGCAGGAAGCACCAGCCTTCGCCGACCGCCGCCACGAGCATTCCCGCGAGCGCCGGTCCCACGATCCGCGCTCCGTTCACCATGGAAGAGTTGAGCGCGATCGCGTTCATGAGGTCCTGCTTGCCCACCATGTCGACGACGAACGCCGACTGCGCGGGAATGAAGAACGCGTTGATGGTGCCGAACAGGCTCGCCAGCACGAACACGTGCCAGACCTGCACGTAGCCGGTGAGCGTCAGCGTCGCGAGGAGGAGCGCGAGGACCATCGAGGCCGACTGAGTGGCGATGAGCACCCTGTGGCGGCTGAAGCGATCGGCCACCACACCGCCGAGCGGCGCGAGCAGGAAGACCGGGAGCTGGGATGCAAAGCCGACGGCGCCGAGCAGGACGGCCGATTCGGTGAGCCGGTACACGAGCCAGCTCTGCGCGACCGTCTGCATCCACGTGCCGGAGAGCGAGATGATCTGCCCGGCGAAGAACAGACGGTAGTTGCGATGCCGGAACGCGCGCAGCGCCGCCGGCGGATTCCAGTGCGTGCGGGTCGCGGGACGTTCTTCCGTCGGTGTGCTCATCGTGCGACAGGCCGAGCTCGAGTCCTTGCCGGATGCGGGAACGGCGCATGCGAGGGGGAGCGCACTCGCCTCACGGAGATTGCGATGTCCGGAATCCGCTGTCGGGCTCGTGCGGTCACGCTCGCGTCCATTCTACTGATCTGTGTGCAGCTCGCCGTCCGGCCGGCGCACGCTCGGGATGAATCACCGTGCACGACGGGACTGCTGCCGGGCGGCGCGCAGTACACCATCGTCGCGCCGCAGGGCTGGACGCCGGCGGCGGGCGAGCTCCTGATCCTGGCACCGGGCTACACCTTCCCCGGTGAGCAAGCCGAGGTCCCGACCGTCGACGAAGACGTATTCCTCACGCTCTCGGCGTTCGGATTCGCGGTTGCGGGCGTGACCTATCGCAAGAGCGGGCTCGCGGTGAAGCAGGGCGCGGAGGATCTCGAGGAGCTGCTCGCCTTCTTCACCGGCGATCCGCTCCAGTGCGGCTATGGACGTGCGAACCGGATCTGGCTCATCGGCGGATCGGAAGGCGGGCTGATCGCGGCGCTCGTCGGCGAGCGGCACGCGCAGCGGCCCGATCCTCTCGTCGACGGCGTGCTCGCAGGCTGTGCACCCGTCGGCGATTTCCGCCGGCAGCTCGATTACATCATCGATTTCCGCGTGGTGTTCGACGCGCTGTTCCCCGGCGTGATCCCGGGCAGCGCGCTCGACGTTCCGCCGGAGGTCGGCGCGGAGTGGGACACCGTCCACGTTCCCCGCATCCGTGAGCTGATCGCGGCCGATCCGGCTCGCGTGGAAGGCCTGCTGCGCATCACCGGTGCGGCATACGTGCCGGAAGATCCGTCGACGATCGAAGAGACCGTGCTGGCGCTGCTCGAGTATGGCGTCCGTGCGACGAACGATGCGCTGTTCACGCTCGGCGGCTCGCCGTACGACAATCTCGCGCGCGTCTACGCCGGATCGGGAGACCCCGCGCTCGATGTCGCGGTGAATGCCGCGGTCGTGCGTCATGCCGCCGACCCGATCGCACTCGCCGAGCTCGAGGCCTTCTACACCACGAACGGCAACGTCGCGCGCGCGGACGAGGGCGGGTCGGACGTCCCGGTCGTCCTGCTGCACACGGAAAGCGATCCGATCGTGCCGTTCTGGCATGCGCAGCAGTACCAGGAGAAGGTCCTCGCCGCCGGTGCTCAGGAGAAGCACGCGAGCTTCCCTGTCGCGCGCTACGGGCACTGCACCTTCGACCCGATGGAAGTCTTCACCGCGCTCTTCACGCTCATGATGCTGCGCTGAGCACGGTGCAGGAAGTCCGCACCGGAGCGCGATGCGCTCCGGTGCACGGCGGAAAGAGGCTTCACCGGCTCGAGGCCGCTGCGGAACCGTTCACCAGCCGCCCCTCGTAATCGCGCACCTCCACCCGGCCGTAGCCGAGCTTGCGCAGCTCCGGCTCGATGCGCGCGCGATCGCCGACCGCGACGATCACCATGCGCTGCGGCTCGAGGTGCTCGCGCGCGACGCGCTGCACGTCCTCCGCACCGACCGCCTGGATCGCGCCCGGCAGGTTGTTGAAGTAGTCGAGCGGGAGCTCGTACACGAAGAGCTGACCGATGCTGGCCGCCGTCTGCGAGCTGGTCTCGAAGAGGCCGGGCAGCGAGCGCGCGAAGGCGTCGCGCGCGGTCTCGAGCTCCTGCGTCGTCACCGGTGCGGTGCGCATGAGCTCGATTTCCTTGAGGATCTCGCGGATGGCGGGCGCCGTCACGTCGGTGCGCACGCTGGTGGCGACGATGAAGGGTCCCGCTCCGCGCCGGAACCCGAAGCCCGAGCCCGCCCCGTAGGTGTAGCCGTTCTTCTCGCGCAGATTCATGTTGATGCGGCTCGAGAACAGCCCGCCCAGCGTCGTGTTCATCACCTGCAGGGCGACGTAATCGGGATGGGCGCGCGGCACGCCGACGTGACCCATGCGGAGTGCCGTCTGCGGCGAGCCGGGCCGGTCGACGACGACGATCCGCGGCTCCACCGAATCCTTCACCTCGGGACGCTCGAGCCTTTCGCTGGTGCCCTGCCACGCGCCGAAGTGCTTCTCGGCGAGCTCGCGCAGCTCGTTCATCGTGATGGCGCCGGCGACGGCGAGCGCCGCGTTCTCCGGCACGTAGCCGGCCTGCCAGAAGCGCACGAGATCGTCACGCGTGATCGCCTTGAGCGACTCCTCCGTGCCGAGCTCGATGTAGCCGTAGGGATGGTCGGTGCCGTAGACGACCCGGTTGAAGATCTTCGCCGCGAGCGCGGTGGGCGCATCGCGCTGCTGCAGCAGCCGCGTCAGCCGGTCGTTGCGCACGCGCTCGATCTCTTCCTCGGCGAACACCGGGTTGAGCGTGACGTCGGCGACGAGCTCGAACGCCCTGTCGACATGCTGCTTGAGCGTCAGTACGCCGACGTTCGAGTAGTCGCTTCCCGAGCCGCTCACGAACGTGGCGCCGATCTGTGCGAAGGCGTCCGCGATCTCGAGTGCCGAGCGGGTCTTCGTGCCCTCATCGAGCATGTCCGCCGTGAAGTTCGCGAGCCCCGGCTTGTCCGGCGGATTGACGTCGCTGCCGCTCAGCACCACGAGGCTGGCGGCGACCACCGGGAGCTCGTGTTTCTCGACCAGCAGCACGGTGAGGCCGTTCGGGAGCGTGAAGCGCTGCGGAACGGGCAGTGAGAGCTTCGGATCCGGACCCGGCGCCGGAGGATTCGCACGCCAGCTCTCGTCCCGGGTCGTGCTCGCGTCCTGCTGTGCGGTGAGCGTCTGCAGCCCGGTGCCCGCAGCCTCGGTCGTGCGCGGAACGTCCTCGATCACCTTCTGTCCCGGCACGCCGTAGACGACGACGCGCCGGTTCTGCGCGAGGTGCTCGCGCGCGAACTCGCGCACGCCCCCTTCGGTGACCTTGCGGTAGCGGCCGAGGTCGGTGGCCAGGTAGCCCGGATCCCCGACGTAGAAGTTGTACTGATTCAGCCGGTCGGCGACACCGCCGAATCCGCCCAGGCGCTCGAGGCCGCGCAGTACCTGCGCCTCGATGGTGTTGCGAGCGCGCTCGAGCTCGATCGCCTGCGGGCCCTTCTCGCGAATCGCCTCGAGCTCCGCGTCGATAGCCTTCTCCAGCTCCTCGAGCGTCACACCCGGTTTGGCCGTCGCCTCGATCGAGAATACTGAAGTGAGCAGCATCGAGCTCTGGCTCGCCGAGACGTCCTGCGCGATCTTGAGGTCGTAGACGAGCTTCTTGTAGAGCCGGCTCGACTTGCCGCCGCCCAGCAGAATCGCGAGCAGATCGGCCTCGGCGTCACCCGGTGCGTAGATGGACGGCGTCAGCCACGCCATGTAGAGCCGCGGCAGCTCCACCTGATCGGTCACCGTCACGCGCCGCTCGGACGTGATGGGCGGCGTCGTCACGTCGATCTTCGGCACCGGGGGACCGGAGGGAATGGAGCCGAAGTACTTCTCGACGAGCGCCCTGGTCTTCTCCCTGTCGATGTCGCCGACGATCGCGATGCTCGCGTTGTTCGGACCGTAGTACTGGCGGAAGAACTCGCGCACGTCCTCGAGGCTTGCCGCCTGGATATCGGCGTGCGAGCCGATGATCGACGCGTAGTACGGATGCCCCTTCGGGAACAGCTGATGGAAGAGCGCTTCCTCGACGAGCCCGTACGGACGGTTCTCGACGCTCTGCCGGCGCTCGTTGCGCACCACGTCGCGCTGGTTCTCCAGCTTCTGCGCGTCGAGCGTCTCGAGCATGAAGCCCATGCGGTCGCTCTCGAGCCACAGGGCGAGCTCGAGCTGGTTGGAAGGCAGCGTCTGAAAGTAGTTCGTGCGGTCGAAGCCCGTCGTGCCGTTGATCTCGCTCGCGCCGGCCGCCTCGAGCAGGCGGAAGTGCGCGTCGTCCGGAACGTGCTTCGAGCCCTGGAACATCATGTGCTCGAAGAGGTGCGCGAAGCCGGTTCGCCCGGGACGCTCGTGGGCGGGACCCACGTGGTACCAGACGTTCACCGCGACGAGGGGCAGCCGGTGATCCTCGAGCAGGATTACGTCGAGTCCGTTCGGCAGCTCGTACTTCTCGAACTGAAGCTCCGGGATCTCGGGAGCCGTCGCGGACGCGGTGCCCTCGGAGGCTCTCTGCGCCCCGCAGCCGTACGTGACTGCGAATGCAGCTGCGACCAGCGCAGCGACGAGAAAGGTCCTGAATCCCCGGATGCCGGATGAACGGCGTGAGGGTCGCGATACGTCTTGCATGGCCTTCGAGCCTCGCCCGATGAAGCGTCCTGGCCCCGCATGTTACCTTGAGCGCCTCGATTCTGACGGAGGACCGCAAAGATGAGTTCCATCCAGCGGACCCGGCGGCTCACCGCCGGCCTCGCAGGGCTCGCGCTAGCCGCCATCGCAGGCGCGCAGTCGATCTCCAGTCCGCAGGCCATCGAGATCCCGCAGGCCGTCGAGCAGACGGCACGGCGGCACATCACGGCCGCGGCGCTCCGAGGCCCGATCCGTTTCCTCGCCCACGACCTGCTCGAAGGCCGTGCGCCGGCGAGCCGCGGCGAGGCGATCGCACGGGCGTACCTCGCCGCCGAGCTCGAGAGTCTCGGCTACGAGCCCGGCGGTCCGAACGGACAGTGGGAGCAGGTATTCGACGTCGTCGGCGTCACCGCGCAGGCGCCGCAGACCTGGAGTTTCCGCGGCAACGGAAAGTCCGTCGATCTCAAGTGGTCGCAGGACTTCATCGCGGCGAGCGGCGTTCAGGACGAGCGCGCGGTGATCGAGAACGCCGAGCTCGTGTTCGTCGGCTACGGCATCCAGGCGCCCGAGTATCAGTGGGACGACTTCAAGGGAATGGATCTCAGGGGCAAGGTCCTGCTGATGCTCAACAACGATCCCGACTGGGATCCGAAGCTCTTCGAAGGCAATCGCCGTCTCTACTACGGCCGCTGGACGTACAAGTACGAGAGTGCCGCGCGGCAGGGCGCCGCCGGTGCCATCATCATTCACACGACGCCTTCGGCCGGTTATCCGTGGCAGGTGGTGCAGTCGTCCTGGACCGGCGAGCAGTTCGAGCTGCCGGCCGCGGGCGAGCCGCGCATCCAGGTGAAGGGCTGGGCCACCGAAGAGGCGACGCGCCGGCTCGTGCAGGCCGCAGGCCGCAGTCTCGACGAGCTCGTGCAGGCCGCGCGCTCGCGCGACTTCAAGCCGGTTCCGCTCGGTCTCCGCACGTCGATCACGCTCACCAACAGGATCTCGCGCGTGCAGACGGCGAACGTCGCGGGTCTCCTGCGCGGCAGCGATCCGGAGCTCTCGAAAGAGGTGGTCGTGTACTCGGCGCATTACGATCACCTCGGAGTCGGTGAGCCGGATGCGGAAGGCGATCGCATCTACAACGGTGCGCGCGACAACGCGGCAGGCTCCGCGCAGCTTCTCGCCATAGCGCGCGCGTTCGCGGCCCTGCCCGAAAGACCGCGCCGCTCGATCCTCATACTGTTCGTCGCGGCGGAAGAGCAGGGCCTGCTCGGCTCGAGCTACTACGCGCAGAATCCGACGTTCCCGCCGGGCCGTATCGCCGCGAACATCAACTACGACGGCGGCAACATCTGGGGCGCCACGCGCGACGTCACGTTCATCGGCATGGGCAAGTCCTCGCTCGATGCGATCGTGCAGGCGCTCGCGCAGCGCCAGGGCCGCACGGTGAAGCCCGATCAGTTCCCGGACCGCGGCTTCTACTACCGCTCCGACCAGTTCGCCTTCGCGAAGATCGGCGTGCCCGCCGTGTATCTCGACGACGGCACGGAGTACGTGGGCCGGCCCGAAGGATGGGGCAAGCAGCAGATGGAGGCGTGGGAGGCGAAGCACTATCACCAGCCGAGCGACGAGCTGGACGACAGCTGGAACTTCGACGGCATGATCCAGGACACCGAGCTCGGCTTCCTCACCGGCTGGGTCGTCGCGCAGAGCGACACGCTGCCGCAGTGGAATCCCGGCGACGAATTCGAGGCCGCACGCAAGCGCGCGCTGGCTGAGGTCGCCCAGCGCCCGTAACTGCGCGCAAACGGGCACACGCCGCCGCGACGTCAGCGTCTGCAGTCAGACGCGACGTCGCGTGCGGTGCCGCCGGACGCGCACTCCGGCGGCACCGCACGGCGTACGGCCGTCAGAAGACGGGCCCGCGGATCTGCTCGAGCATGCGCATCTGCGCGTCGAGGTCCGCGCGCTCGACGCAGTGGCACTGCTCCGCTCCGCGGAATCGCGAGAACGAGGTGCAGGCCAGCACTTCCTGTGGACCGCACCGCATCGAACGCTCTGCAGCAGCGCGTTCGATGTTCTCGATGATCGTGCGGCTGTCGATGGGATCCGGATCCCGATCGGCCTTGAGCGACGGCCCCGAGGCGCAGGCCGGCGTCAGAAGGAGAACCAGGACGACCGCTTCCACTCGTGTCCCGTCCATCTCCGTCCTCCTGGCGGTGCGTTGCACACCGCCTGCTTTGAGCAGCCGGCGCGTCACGGTTGCGGGTGAGGGGGAGACGGGCAGCCGCACCGGCCGGCGATGCGCGTCAAGCATTTTGTGTTCCCGTCGCGCAGGACGACGTTCGCGAAGCTTCAGACGAGTGCGCGGATCCACGCGACCGCGAGCAGCGCGAACGTTGCAAGTCCCGCGATGCCTTGCGTGGTGCGCTGCCGCAGACGAGAAGCGGAAGGCAGTGCGAGCAGTGAGCCGGTGACCGCTCCGAGGACGAAGCCGGCCGCATGAGCGACGAGATCGGTGTTCTCGCCCTGCGAGCCGGTCCATCCGAGGAGCACGATCCCGGCGACGAGCGGCCCCCAGCGCGGTGCCCAGCGCCGCGCCGTCCGATGACGTTCGCGCCACGTATACGCGGCGAGAATGCCGATCGCAGCGAAGAGCGCAGTGGAAGCGCCAACGGAGCGGTACACGGCCGGGCCGATCAGCGCATCGAGCAGATTGGCGAGCGATGCGGAGAGGACGATCGCGCACCACGCGAGGCCTGGTCCCAGCCGCCGGCCCGCGAAGTAACCGATCCAGACGCCGAAGACGAGATTGCCTGCGAGGTGCTCGGCGTCCCGATGGAGCACGAGCGCCGTGACGGCGCGCCACCATTCGCCCTGCTGCACGCGTGAAGCGTCGAGCTCGCCGCGCGCGAATGCGTCGAGCGGACCGATGCCTCGTGCGATCGCGAAGCTCGCGCCGAGCAGGACGAAGGCGTAGAGCAGTGCGCCGATCCACGCGCCGCCGTGTCTTTCTTCCGGAGGTGGCGGAGGCGGAGCAGGGACGACCCGGCTTTCCGCCTCGTACTGAGCGAGATGCCGGGTCGCCAGTACGACGACGGATTCGTCCACCCAGAGACGGAACAGCCCGCCTTCGAACGTCACCTCGCTCGGAATGCCGACGGCGGTGAGAACGAAGGCGCGCTCTTCGCATTCCGCGAGATGCGGTGAGCTGTGGATTTCGATGAGCGGATTCACGCGGCAGGTTGAAGCATATCCCAGCGGGGCTTAGAGTTGCCGCCCGCATGAAACCCCGCTACGACTGTCTGAAGTGTCCCGGCTACTGCTGCTCCTACGGACGCATCGTCGTAACCGAACGTGACATCGCGCGGCTCGCACGGTACTTCGACATACCGGTCGAGAAGGCGCGGCATCGCTTCGCGTACCGCTATCGCACGAAGGACGTGGACGAATGGATCCTGCGTCATCGCAAGGATCACGTCTTCCGCTCGGTGTGCCGCTTCCTCGATCCCGAAACGCGCCGCTGCACGGTGTACGAGGCGCGTCCCGCCGTGTGCCGCGAGTATCCCGACGGCATCCGCTGCGGTTACTTCGAGTTCCTGATGTTCGAGCGCGAGCATCAGGACGATCCCGATCTCGTCATCGACGCGCGCTGAGCACGCACCTGCAGCGTGCAGCGCCGCACGCTCCGCACCATCGCGGAGCCGCGCCGGCACGCGTTCCGTGCGCAATCTCACGGAAAAACGGGGTTTCAGGGGCTGGCATGCGTGTTGCTCGGCGGGTATCAGGCAGGAGGTCCACCATGATGCCCGACACCTCGATCCGGGATACCGCCCGAGTCACCCGTACACGCGAGCGCGTACGGCGGCCGCTCACGCGCGCTGCCGTGATCGACGCAGCGGCGCGCGTCATCGCCCGGTGCGGACATCGAGGCGCGAAGTGGTCGCTGATCGCGCGTGAGCTCGGCGATCCCGAGGCGCTCGTCGCCGCGAGCTGGTTTCCGGGCCCGGAGGCCCTGATCGAGGAGTGCTACGCACGCACGGCGGAAGGCCTGCACGACTGTCTGCTTCAGGCCGAGACCGCGCCCGGCACGGGCCTCGACCGGATCGCGGCCTTTCTGGTCGCCGCGCTCGAGACGCGGCGCGAGCGCGGGGTCTTCCTGTCCTTCAGACGTACCGGCGATCTGTCCGAGCCGCTGCAGCGACGCGTGCGTGAGCACGACATGATGGTCCGGGCGCGCCTGCGTCGCCTGCTCGCGAAAGGTCGCGACGACGGAACGCTCGCGGCGCGCAGTCTCGAGGGCGTCTGCGATCTCATTCTCTCGGTCCTGCAGAGCGGCTCGCCCACGGCGGGCGACCGGCCGCAGCAGAGCATGTGGGACAGCGAGCTCGTCGAGCTGCTGCTCACCGCGCTCGCCGATCCGCATCCGCCGGAGAAGCACGACACCGCGGTCGGCCGCACGCACGACGTGGACGTCGCTCACGGCTCGTGCCTCTGCGGTACCGTGCGATTCGAGATCCTCGGTCCCTTCGAGGAGATGAATCACTGCCACTGCTCGATGTGCCGCAGGCACCACGGCTCGGTCTTCGCCTCGTTCGTCGCGGTGCCGAAGGAGCGTTTCCGCTGGATCGATGGCGAGGAGTGGGTCACGACCTACCAGTCCTCGCAGGGACAGCGCTCGTTCTGCCGCTGGTGCGGATCGGCCACGGCCGTGCACGATGAGGATCTGGTTTTCTGTCCCGCCAGCGGTCTCGATACCGGCTCCGGTGCCCGCCGGGGCAGTCAGGTATTCGTGGGCTCCCGGCAGTCCTGGCATACGGTGACGGACGACCTGCCGCCGCCCGACGCGTAACTGGGTGCTGCGCCGCAGGCCCGGCGCTCACTTCCCTGTACAATCGACCCGTCTGCGCCGCCGACAGAGCCTCGGCCGGAACGCAGTTCGTGACGGGAGTATGCCGTTCATGACATTCCACTCGCCGCTCGTTGGCGGATACGAGAGGCTATACCGATGACCCGGTCGAGCGGACCCTGGCGCGCTGCACGTCGCACGGCATCGCTGTACGCCGGCGCGATCGCGGCGCTACTCGTGGGATGCTCCGACCCGGACATCCAGCCCGAGACCGCCGCGGGACAGCCCCCCGCCCTCGGCGCGGCGGCCGGTTCTCCGGTTGCAGTCACCACCGTCCCCGCCACCGTCCAGCCGCTCGGCATCGACGTCGAGGCCGTCGGGACCGCGCGCGCCAACGAGTCGGTCGTCATCACGTCCAAGACCTCGAACGTCGTTACGGCCATCCACTTCGAAGAGGGCCAGCTCGTCAGGAAAGGCCAGATTCTCGTCGAGCTCGACAGCGCGGAGGTCCGTGCCGAGCTCGCCGAGGCGGAAGCGGCGCTCGCGGAATCCGAGAGCATCTACAAGCGCAGCCTCGAGCTGCTGCACACCCAGGCGCTCTCCCAGGCACAGTTCGATCAGCTCGAGGCAACACTCAAGGCCAACCGCGCACGCGTGGAGGCGGCGAAGGCGCGACTCGCCGATACGGTGATCCGTGCGCCCTTCTCGGGCCGCACGGGTCTGCGGCAGGTCAGCGTCGGCAGCTTCGTGGCGCCGGGCACCGTCATCACGACGCTCGACGACACCTCCATCATCAAGCTCGATTTCACGGTGCCGCAGACCTATCTCTATGCGCTCAAGCAGGGCCTGCCCATCGAGGCGCGCACGGCGGGCCTTCCGGGCCGGGTCTTCGAGGGCAAGGTGACGACGCTCGACTCGCGCATCGATCCGGTCACGCGCGCCATCACGGTCCGCGCGGAGCTGCCCAACGAGGAGGGGCTGCTGCGTCCCGGAATGTTCATGTCCGTCCGGCTGCAGGCGGACGTCACCCAGGCGTTGCTCGTGCCGGAGGCCGCCATCGTCCCTGAGCAGGGACGGCTGTTCGTGTTCGTCGTGAAGGACGGCGTCGCGTCGCGCCGCGAAGTCAGGATCGGGCGGCGCCGGCCGGGCGAAGTCGAGATCACAGAGGGGCTGTCCGAGAACGAGAAGGTAATCGTCGAGGGGACGCAGAAGGTGCGCGACAGCATGGTCGTGCAGGAGCTCAAGCCGACCGAGGCGGTCGCAGTCACTCAACCCTAGAGAGCGCCCTCATGCGCATCTCCGAGGTTTCCGTCCGCCGTCCGGTCTTCGCCACGGTCATCAGCCTGCTGCTGGTGATCTTCGGCTTCGTGTCCCTCGATCGGCTGACGGTACGCGAGTATCCGGACATCAACCGTCCGGTCGTCTCGATCGAGACCAGGTACCGCGGCGCCTCGGCGGCGGTCGTCGAGCACAAGATCACGCAGGTCATCGAGGACCGCGTCGCCGGCATCGAGGGTGTGCTCAAGATCGAGTCCCAGAGCGAGGACGAGCGCTCGTCGATCCGCATCGAGTTCGACGTCAGCCGCGACATCGACGCCGCGGCCAACGACGTGCGCGACCGCATCGCGCGCGTCGTGAACAGCCTGCCCGAGGAAGCCGACCCGCCCGAGGTCGTGAAGGCGGACGCCGGTGCCGAGCCGATCCTCTACGTCGCCTTCAACGCCGACAACATGTCGGTGCTCGAGCTCACCGACTACGCCGAGCGCTACATCGTCGACCGGCTCGCCACGGTTCCGGGCGTCGCGCGCGTCAGCGTCAACGGCGGGCGCCGCTACGCCATGCGCATCTGGATCGACCG
Source organism: Pseudomonadota bacterium (assembly GCA_003242685.1). Lineage (GTDB taxonomy): Bacteria > Pseudomonadota > Gammaproteobacteria > Steroidobacterales > Steroidobacteraceae > ZC4RG24. The sequence goes on from QGVD01000049.1 coordinate 27,899, forward strand.
GCATGCGCTCGCCGGCCGGCAGCTCACTGTCGCGGACATCGAGAACGCCCTGCGGCGCGAGAACATCCAGCTTCCGGCGGGCCGGCTCGAGTCCTACAGCCGCGAGTTCTCGCTGCGCACGGACGTCGGCCTCGACACCGAGGAGGACTTCCGCAATCTCGTCATCGGCCGCGGACCGGACGGGCACCTCGTGCGTCTCGGCGAGGTGGCCGACGTGCGTCTGGGCGCGGAGAACGAGCGCACCCTCGCGCGCACGGACGGCGGTTCCGGCGTGTCGATGGGCATCGAGCAGCAGTCGAAGGCCAACACGCTCGAGGTCGTGCGCGGTATCCGCGCACGACCTCGAGCGTGTTGGCCTTCGAC
>QGVD01000050.1 GCA_003242685.1 Pseudomonadota bacterium
CCGCCGGGGCCATCGTGCTCGTCCCACGCGGGGCGGGCAGCAGCGGATCGACGCCCGAGCTCGTCGCCGCGGCGAGAGCCCGCTGGGCTGTCGTCTCGGGGCGACGGTCCACGGCCAGCGGAGAGGAAAGGCCCGCCGTTCTTCGCTGGCTCGGCTCGGGGGCCTGCGTGGTCGCGACTGCAGACGCGGGCGCCCTTCGCTTCGTGGTGGACGGCGAGCGCGGGGTCATGCCTCCACGTGCGATGCGCGACGGCCCGCGCCTGTGGCGCGGACCACGCACGGACCCACCGTCGAAACCGCACGCCTGCCCGAATCTGCCGTTCGTCGCGGGATGAGGAACTGCACCGTTGAGCCGGCCCCGCTGTCCGGTATGATCCGTCCCTCGGTCGGGGTCTTGGAAACAGCCTGATGTGGGAAATCGTGCGGGCCGGCGGCCCGCTCATGTGGCCGATCATTCTGTGCTCGATCGGCGCTGCAGCCATCATTCTCGAGCGATTGTGGACCCTGCAGGATCGGCGCGTCCTGCCGCGTGACCTGACGCAGAAGGTCTGGCAGCTGGTCGAGGCCAACCAGATCAACGACAAGGTCATCGCCGCGCTCGAGCAGAACTCGCCGCTCGGCAAGGTGCTCGCCGCGGGACTGGCGAACCGGCATCGCCCGCGCGAGGTGATGATGGAGCGCCTCCAGGACACGGGCAGGCACGTCGTCCATGAGCTCGAGCGCTTTCTCAACACTCTGGGCACGATCGCGGGCATCTCGCCGCTCCTCGGCCTGCTGGGCACGGTGACGGGCATCATCAAGGCGTTCGAGGCGATCCAGCAGGGCGGCATGGGCGATCCGCGCATGCTCTCCGGCGGCATCGCCGAGGCGCTCATCACGACCGCGGCCGGTCTCTGCGTCGCCATTCCGGCGTTCATCGGCTACCGCTACCTGCGCGGCAAGGTCGATCGCATCGTCATCGAGATGGAGAAGGACGCGATCAGGCTCGCCGATGCGGTCGAGGCGGCCCAGCAACGCGAGCGCAACGCGGCCTAGAGCGGGAGGGTCGATCGCGTGAACCTCAAGCCACGCCGCAGCGAGGAGCCCGAGATCAATCTCACTCCTCTCATCGACGTCGTGCTGCTGCTGGTCGTGTTCTTCATGCTCTCCTCGACGTTCATCGAGGAGGGGCGGGTGCGCGTCCGCCTGCCGGAGGCGAGCAGCGTGCCGGTCGAGAGACCGAAGAGCGAGCCGCTCGTCGTCACGGTCACGCAGGAGGGCAGCTATCGCGTCAACGACCGCGAGCTCATCAACAACAGCCCGGATACGCTGCGCGCGGCGCTCATCAGGGAAGCCGGCGACGATCGCAGCATGCGCGTCTCGGTGCGTGCGGATGCGCGCGCGACCCACCAGTCGGTGATCACCGCCATGGACGTGCTGGGTCGCCTCGGCTTCGCCGAGATCAGCATCGCCACCGTGAAGGAATCGCCCGCGGGGCAGCCTTGAACGACACGGTCGCCGCCGTCAGCGCTCTGCCGCCGACCGATGCGCGGCGCGTCTTCTTCCGCCTCCTCGGCTACGCGAAGCCGCACTGGAAGGCCTTCCTTCTCTCGATCCTCGGCTCGACGCTGTTCGCCGCGACGAATGCGGGCTTCGTCGAGTTCACCCGCGATTTCCTCAACGACGCGTTCGCGAACGACGCGCGCCCGCGCTATCTGCTCTGGTTCGTGCCCGCCGCGATCGTGGTGCTCTTCTTCCTGCGCGGCGTCGGTGACTACGTGTCGAACTACTTCTCCGGCTACGTCGGCCGGCAGATCGTCAAGACGCTGCGCCGGGACCTGTTCGCGAAGTACCTGCATCTTCCGGTGGCGTACTACGACCGGGCGTCCACGGGGTCGATGCTCTCGCGCCTCACCTACAACATCGAGATGGTCGCGGAGGCGGCCACGACCTCCGTCACTTCGCTCCTGCGCGACTCGCTGACGTTCGTTCTGCTCATCGGCTACCTGTTCTACCTCAACTGGCGTCTCGCGGCCTTCGTCATCCTCCTCGTTCCGCCGCTCGGCTGGCTCATCCGCCGGGTGAACCAGCTCTTCCGCCGCTACAGCACGCGCATCCAGAACTCGATGGGCGACGTCACGCGCGTGGCGAAGGAGGCGCTCGAGGGCCAGAGGGTCATCAAGGCCTTCAACGCGCAGGAGTACGAGCAGCGCTCATTCGAGGCGGTCAACGAGGCGAACCGCCGCTCCTACATGCGCCTCATCGGCACGAAGGCGGCGAGCAATCCCGTCATCCAGCTCATCGCCTCGTTCGGTCTCGCCGGGATCATGTATCTCGCCGTCAGGCAGGTGCTCGCGGGTGAGCTCCAGCCCGGCGACTTCATCGGCTTCCTCGGCGCGATGGTCATGGCCTCGCAGAGCCTGCGCAGCATCGTGAACGTGTTCGGTCCTCTGCAGCAGGGCATCGCGGCCGGTGCGAGTGTCTTCGAGGTGCTCGATGCAGAATCGGAGCCGGCCGGAGGCACGCGCAGACTCGAGCGCGCGGAAGGCGCCGTCTCCTTCCGCAACGTGAGCTTCGAGTACGCGCCGGAGAAGGGGGCCGTGCTGCGTAACGTGAGCGTCGACGTTCCACCGCGCACGACGCTCGCCATCGTCGGCAAGTCGGGCAGCGGCAAGTCGACGCTCGTGAGTCTGCTGCCGCGGTTCTACGATCCGCAGGGCGGCGCCGTTCTGCTCGACGGCGTCGACGTGCGCGAGTACCGGCTCGCCGATCTGCGCAGGCAGATCAGCGTCGTGAGCCAGGACGTCGTGCTCTTCAACGACACCATTCGCAACAACATCGCTTTCGGCACTGCCGATGCGACGGACGAGGCGGTGGAAGAGGCCGCGCGTGCGGCGTTCGTGATGGAGTTCGCCGAGCAGCTTCCGCAGGGCCTCGATACGGTGGTGGGTGATCGAGGCTCGCTGCTCTCCGGCGGTCAGCGCCAGCGCATCGCCATCGCGCGGGCGCTGCTCAAGGACGCACCCGTGCTCGTGCTCGACGAGGCGACCTCGGCGCTCGATACGGAGTCGGAACGGCGCATCCAGGAGGCGCTGTCCCGGCTCGTGCGCAACCGGACGACGTTCGTCATCGCTCACCGTCTCTCCACGGTCGAGCAGGCCGACCGGATCATCGTGCTCGACGAAGGCGAGATCGTCGAGAGCGGCACGCATGCGGAGCTGCTCGCGCGCGGCGGCGCGTACGCTCAGCTCTATCGCATGCAGTTCAGCGTCTGAGCGCTCACGCGGCGGTCGGCGCACGGAATCGGCGGTGCGGGGTCGCGCGATGGAACGATGGCTCAACGAGCTGTGGTACGGAAGCGGAACCGGCGCCGCGCTGCTCGCGCCGTTCGAGCTGCTGTTCCGGGCGGCCGTCACCGTGCGGAATCACGCGTATGACGCCGGATGGGCGCGTGTGATACGCGTCCCGCGGCCGGTGATCGTCGTCGGCAATCTCACCGTCGGTGGCACCGGCAAGACGCCGCTCGTGGCCTGGCTCGCGCAGCGACTGTCCGAACGGGGACTGCGGGTCGGCATCGCCTCGCGCGGGCACGGAGGCGAGGCGCGGGCGCCGCGGATCGTCGGGCGCGACACCGACTGGCGCGAAGTCGGCGACGAGCCGCTGCTGCTCGCACGACGGACGGGATGTCCCGTCGTCGTGTCACGCGATCGCGTCGCCGCGGCACGAGCGCTCGTCGAGCAGGGCGTCGATGTCATCGTGTGCGACGACGGGCTGCAGCACCGCAGGCTCGCCCGCGACTGCGAGATCGTGGTGCTCGACGGAACGCGGGGCTTCGGCAACGGACGGCTGCTGCCGGCCGGTCCGCTGCGCGAACCGGCGACGCGGCTCGCGCGCGCCGCTGCGATCGTCGTCAACGGCGAGCCCGGACCGCGCGCAGCGGCAGCGCTCGAGTCCTCACGCGTGCCCGTGCTGCGCATGGAGCTCGTTCCGGATGCGGTCCGCCAGGTGGCCGGCGGCGAGGCGCCGCGCCCGCTCGAGAGCTTCCGCGGCGCGCAGGTGCATGCGGTGGCCGGCATCGGAAATCCCGCACGCTTCTTCGCACAGCTTCGCACGTACGGGCTCGATGTGATCGAGCATGCCTTTCCCGACCACCATCCGTTCGCGGCCTCGGACCTCGTGTTCGGTGACACGCTTCCCGTGCTGATGACGGAGAAGGATGCCGTAAAATGCCGGGCGTTCGCCGATCCGCGCCTGTGGTACGTTCCGGTCTCGGTGCGTTTCGGCGATGCGCAGGAGCGTGAGCTGCTCGACCACGTCCTGTGCCGCATCAACCTCTCACCGGGCACGAAAGACTGAACGACATGGATGCGCGGCTGCTCGAGATACTGGCCTGTCCCATCTGCAAGGGACCGCTGCGCTTTCATCGGGACGCGCAGGTCCTGGTGTGCCGGATGGACCGTCTGGCCTATCCGATCCGCGACGGCGTTCCCGTGATGCTGGAAGAAGAGGCACGCCAGCTTCCCGCGGACGATCCGCTCCTCGAACGCTGACCGCGAGCCGCATGTTCCGCGTCGTCATCCCCGCGCGCTACGCCTCGACGCGCCTGCCGGGCAAGGCTCTGCTTCCGCTCGCCGGGAAACCCATGATCCGGTGGGTATACGAGCGCGCACGCGCCTCGCGCGCAGCGGAGGTCCTCATCGCCACCGACGACGCACGCATCGCCGAAGCGGCGCGCGGCTTCGGGGCCGCGGTGGTTCTCACGGCTGCGACGCATGCGTCGGGCACTGATCGCATCGCCGAGGTCGCGCGAATCCGCACCTGGCACGACGACGAGATCGTGGTGAACGTGCAGGGCGACGAGCCGCTGATACCGCCGGCGATCATCGACCAGGTGGCAGCGCTCCTCGTGGCTCATCCGACGGCGCACATCGCCACCCTCGCGACTCGCATCGAATCTCTCGCGGAGTTCCTCGATCCGAATGCGGTGAAAGTCGTGAGCGATGCGGAGGGGCGTGCGCTCTATTTCAGCCGTGCGCCGATTCCCTGGGACAGGGAGGGTGCGCCTGCCGGGATCACCAGCCAGACGCGCTTCGGCAATGCACGACGCCACATCGGTCTGTACGCCTACCGCGTCGGTGCGCTGCATCGTCTTGCCTCACTCGCTCCGACGGCACTGGAGCAATGTGAGAAGCTCGAGCAGCTCCGCGCCCTCGAGCATGGCATGGAGATCCGTCTTGCTGACGCCTGCGAGCGTCCGGGTCCCGACGTCAACACGCAGGAAGATCTCGAGCGCGTCACCGGACTGCTGTCGCGGACGCCGGGAACGTAGATTGCTGGAGCGAGATCGGGTGTCGCTCCGTGCAGGTCCACGCCATGGGACACAGAGCACCGAGAGCGCCCGATCGAACCCACGTACTTCTCGCATGGCTGGCACTCGTGATCTTCGTCGGACTGATCTTCGCTTCGATCTGGTCCGACGTGCCGATCCGCTGGCCGCAGTAGTGCGGTAGCGTCCGACGGACGCCTGACCCATGCGACTGCGGGTGCGCCATCGACCCGCCGCCGGCTTCTCTTGTATCCGCGAAGGGGCGCAGATGGCACCGGACGCCTGACGCGGCGGCGTCGTCTTCACGCTCCGGGAACACGGATTGCTGGACCGTCCCGCTTGGATCCGCCCGCCGGACGGCCCGAGCAACCAGGGAGCAGCAGAGGAGGGCCATACATGAAGCCCTTCGATTCTCGACGGTGGCCGGATCAGTGGTATGCGGCCGCGTGCGCGATCTCGGCCGTCTGCCTCGTCGCAACGCTGTTCAGCAGCTACTTCCCTTCGGGCCCGATCAGACACGTTCTCGGCCAGCTCCCGTTGAGCGGGGAGAACAACGCAGCGGTCTGGTTCGCGGGCATGCTGCTGCTCGTCGCGAGTCTTCATGCGTTCGATGGATTCGTGAGATTCCGCGCCGCGGGACGCGCACGCGTCGCGCAAGCGTGGCTCGCCGTGGCGGCGATCCTGCTCGTCTTCTGCATCGACGAGACCGCTTCGCTCCACGAGCGCATGCCTCGGTGGCTCGGGGTCGGTTCCTGGCTGTCCCTTCTGCCGTTCGGAATGGTCCTCGTCGGACTCCTCGCGGTCGGCCTCCACGGACTCTGGTCGGACGCCACCCAGCGCTCGAGCGCGAAGCGGCTCGGCATTGCCTTCGCGCTGTTCGCCACCGTTCCCGTGCACGAGTTCCTTCAGCAGAGAACACAGTGGTGGGGCAGCTATTCCGGTCTGCGCACGTTCCTGGAGGAAGGTACCGAGATGGCGGCAACCCTTCTCGTGCTCGGAACCGCGATGCGCAACTCCGTGATCGACCGCGACGTCCCTTCCGCAGGGCGGGGGCCTCTCTTCGACGCCGTCATTCTGTACCGCCCGGCGATACTCACAGCAGCACTTCCGATCGCACCGCTCGCCGCTTACGTGACGGCGCAGCTCCCCGATCTCGATCGGGGCAGGCCCGCGGACTCGCTGGCTTCGATCGTGCTCACGCTGGCCGCGCTCACGATCGCGCGGCCATTTCTGCTCCACCTGAGCGCACCGACCATGCAACGCCTCGCGCTCGCCGGCGTCGCGCTGTCGATGTCGGTCGGTGCAATGGCGCTCAACCGGTCCGCGGGGCCGGCGCTCAAGCTCTCGATTCTCGCCGCAGTCTTCCTGCTGTTTGCGCTGCTTTGGGCCACCGCTCAGGGCGCGCGGCACCGGCCGCTGGCGCTGTCCGCGATCGTGCTCGGCGTGCTGGTGCTGCTCGCACCCCGGGTCGGGCCGGGTTTCCTGGCGATGAACGGTCTGATGCTGCTGCTCGCCCTGGCGTGCTTCGTTCTTGCCGGCGCGCCGGTAGCGGAGGGCGCCGAGGCGCGAGAGAAGGTCGCGGTCGCGTCAGAGACCCCGCCGCCCGCGCCGACCGAGGAAAATGGGGCCCCTGCGAGCAGACCTGCGGGTCCTTCCCTCTAGGAGCCCGGAGGGCGTGAGCTCGAGGGCGCCGCCCGGCCCCGCAGCGCCGAGTCGCGGCTGGCGTCTGCGATCCGTCGCCTTGCCATGGGATGGACAAGCCGAGAACGGAGATCCCAGACTAGGCTCATCGCCGGAAAATCTGGTATCCCACGATCGATCATGAAGCTGCTCTTCGTCTGTCTCGGGAACATCTGCCGTTCGCCGACGGCGGAAGTCGTGCTGCGACACATTGCGGCACGCGAATATCCCGATCTGTCACTCCACGTCGATTCGGCCGGCACGGCCGGCTATCACGTCGGCGAGCCGCCGGATGTCAGGGCTCAGGAAGCCGCACGGCGCCGCGGCTACGACATGTCGTCGCTCCGTGCGCGCGTGGTAGAGCCGGCGGACTTCGAGCGCTTCGACCTGATCCTCGCCATGGACCGCAGCAATCTCGCGGTTCTGAGGCGCCGCGCGCCGGCCACCTGGCACGAGCGCATCCGGCTCTTCCTCGAGTTCGCGCCCGACCTGGGCACGCTCGAAGTGCCCGATCCGTACTACGGTGGGCCGAACGGGTTCGAGGAAGTGCTGGATCTCGTCGAAGCCGCATCGCGCGGGCTGCTGAATCACCTGCGCGCGAGGGCGCGTGCTGCCTGAAAACCCGGCCTGCCGTTCGACGGCCGGGGAACGTGCGACGCTCGAAATGAAAGCGGGGCGCCGGGTATCACCCGGCGCCCCTGTGCTGCACGTGGATCAGTCTTCCGGTGCGCGGGGAGCCTGCGGCACGTCGCTCGGCGGCGAGGACGACCACACCACGTAGGGCCGCGCGGAGCGCTGCCCGGGGTCGGAAGCGACCGGCACGCTCGGCTCGAAGTGCGCGATCGTGCGCGGCGGAGCGTTCTCCGTCGCGACAGGTCCTCCACGGGGCTCCTCGGCGCCCGAAGCCTCGCGGACGGGCCTTTCCTGAACCGGCTCGTCATGGCGTGACTCGCCCGCATCGCGCGGTGCTTCACGCTGAGGCTCGGTCCCGCCCGCAGCTTCAGGTGTCGAGTGACCGTTCGCCCGGGCGCCGTTACCCGGATCCGTGCCGGTTCGCACCGGTGTCGCATCCTGTCGCGGCGTCTCGGGGCGCGGCGTTTCGGGACGTGGCGCTTCGGAGGGCGCCGCATCGGAACGCGAGCTCTCGGCTCCGGACGAAGACGCTTCGGGTGCCTGGCTCACCGCGGCTTCCGCGCCTGCCGAAGCTGCCGCGCCGGCCGTTGCAGCCGCGGCAGCCTCGCGCGAGCCGCCGCCACGACGGCCACGTCGGCGGCTGCGCCGGCTGCGACGTTCTCCGCTGCGCTCCGAAGCGCCCGCTTCGGCGGGCGTCGAACTCTCTGCCTGTGCTGCCTGGCCCGGCTGAGCCGCAGCGCCATCACGCGCCTGTCCACGCTCGCGTCCGCGTGCCTGCTGCTCGCGCGAGCGATCGCGCTCGGACTCGGCAGCGCGCTCGCTGCGCGAAGCCTGCGTCGTCTGCTGCGCGGCCTGCTGCCGCTCCGCGCGCGCACGCTCGCGACGCCGCTCGCGGCGTTCGCTCTTCTCGCGCTTCGCCGCGCGGTCGGCGCCATTGCCTGCCGCAGCCGGCGCAGGCGCCGCGGGCTGCGGAGGCGTAGCAGGCTCGCCCACCAGCCAGCGCTTCATCCGCTGCCACACGCCGAGCTTCGGCGGCTCCGGAGGCGCGGCAACGGCGGGCGGTGTCGGGACGGGAGCGGGAGTCGCCGGCAGCATCGGTGGAACCGCGGGAACCTCGGGCGGCGGGCGCTTCTCCCGCGCGGTGGGATCGGCGATCTCGGGGGCCGCCGGTATGAGGTAACTGGCCTGCTTGTTCTCCGGCAGCTCCGTCTCGTCGTCGCGGACGCGCTTGATCGAGTACTCCGGCGTCTGCATGTGCGGGTTGGGCACGATCAGCAGATCGGCGTCGCTCTTGTCCTCGAGCGTGCGCAGCCACTCCCGCTTCTCGTTGATGAGATACGTGGCGACGTCGACCGGCACCTGGGCGACGACGCGCGCGGTGCGCTCCTTGCGCAGCTCCTCACCGATGAGGCGCAGGATCGCGAGCGCCATGGACTCGACGCTGCGGATGCTGCCGATGCCGACGCAGCGCGGACAGACGATGTGGCTCGACTCGCCGAGCGAAGGCCGCAGCCTCTGGCGCGACATCTCGAGGAGCCCGAATCGCGAGAGGCGCCCGATCTGGATACGCGCACGGTCCATCTTCACCGCCTCGCGCAGCCGCTCCTCGACCTCGCGCTGGTGCTTCTGCGACTCCATGTCGATGAAGTCGATGACGATGAGCCCGCCGATGTCGCGGATGCGGAGCTGACGCGCGATCTCGTCGGCCGCCTCGAGATTGGTGTTGAAGGCGGTCGTCTCGATGTCGGTGCCCTTCGTCGCGCGCGCGGAGTTGATGTCGATCGAGACGAGCGCCTCGGTGTAGTCGATGACGATGCTGCCGCCGGACGGGAGCTGCACCTTGTGCGCGTACGCCGACTCGATCTGGCTCTCGATCTGGAAGCGGGTGAAGAGGGGAATGTCGTCCGTGTAGAGCTTCAGCCGCCGCTGGACCTCGGCCGGCATGAAGCGCTGCATGTACTCCTTTGCCCTCTCGTACGCGGCCACGTCGTCGACCAGGATCTCGCCCACGTCGTCCGACAGGTAGTCGCGCAGGGCGCGCGTGACGGCATCGCTCTCACGGTAGACCAGGAACGGCGCGGGACGCTCCTTGGCGGCCGCGGCGATCTGCTCCCACTGGGCACGCAGATTGTCGAGGTCCCACTGCAGCTCCTCGACCGTGCGGCCGACTCCGGCCGTGCGCACGATCGCTCCCATGCCTTTGGGGATCTTGAGCTGACTCATCACCTCGCGCATCTGATCGCGCTCCTCGCCCTCGATGCGGCGGGAGACGCCCCCGGCGCGCGGGTTGTTCGGCATCAGGACGAGGAAGCGCCCGGCGAGGCTGATGAACGTCGTGAGGGCTGCGCCCTTGGTGCCGCGCTCCTCCTTCTCGACCTGGACGATGAGCTCCTGACCTTCCTGCAGGAGCTCACGGATGTTCATCTTCCCGCCCTGAGGCTGCTGGCGGAAGTACTCGCGGGAGATCTCCTTGAGCGGCAGGAACCCGTGACGGGGAGCGCCGTAGTCGACGAAGCACGCCTCGAGAGAGGGCTCGATCCGGGAAATGCGACCTTTGTAGACGTTGGCTTTCTTCTGTTCCTTGGAGGGTATCTCGATGCTCAGATCGTAGAGCTTCTGTCCATCAACCAGAGCGACACGCAACTCTTCCTCTTGAGTTGCATTCACGAGCATTCTTTTCATGTGGCCCTACTTTGGAGTTGCGGGCCGACGAGGGTGCAGCGGGAGATCTCGGGCACTGCACGATGCACGCCCGATGAAGGCGGAGATCCCAAGGTTCGGACGATGGCGCGTGAATATCGTTCTTCACTCGTAGAGCCCGCCCCTCGGATGGAGGAACGGTGCGCCGGAAATTCCTGGGTCAACTCAACCGACGGTGCGCCCGGGAGTCACGACTCGACGCAGGCGCCTGACGACCCTGTCGGCCCAAACGCGATGGCCTCGATGTCGAGGACCAACTAACATGCGGCGGCGATGCCGCCAACCATTGGCCGTCCACGTACCGTGACGGCGGGCGCAGTATACTCCCGAGACCGCTGTAGAAACAACGTCTTACGCCGAGGTTGATGTGTCCGAACAACGCAGCGGTGGCCTGCGCGAGGCCGTCCGGCACGTGCAGGTGACGGAAGAGTACGCAGGGCAGCGTCTGGACAACTTCCTCAAGCGCCTGCTGAACGAGGTTCCCCGCAGCCACGTTTACCGTCTCGTGCGGCGCGGCGAGGTCCGCGTCAACGGACGGCGCGCGAGCCCCGATCAGCGGTTGCAGGCTCACGACACGGTGCGTGTGCCTCCCGTTCGCACGGCACCTGCGGCGGGGCCTGCTCGCGTTCCGCCTCAGCTCATCGAGACGGTCCGCAAAGCCATCGTCATGGAGGACGAGCGGCTGATCGTCATCGACAAGCCCGCAGGCATCGCGGTGCATGGCGGCAGCGGCCTCAGTTTCGGCGTCATCGAGGCGCTGCGTGCCATGCGGCCGCATGAAACGCTCGAGCTCGTGCACCGGCTCGACCGTGACACGAGCGGGTGTCTGCTCGTCGCGCGCAAGCCGGGCGCGCTCCGGACCCTGCATGCCCTGCTGCGCGAAGGTCGATTCGAGAAGCGCTACCTGGTGCTGGTACGAGGCAAGTGGGAGCTCGGCAGGAAGCGCATCGACGTGCCGCTGCGGACGGATATCCGCGTCGGTGGCGAGAGAACGGTCAAGGCTCATCCTTCGGGAAAACCCGCCGTGACCGAGTTCCGGCCCGTGCAGTTCTTCGGCCGGCGCGCGACGCTCCTCGAGGCCGACATCCACACCGGACGCACGCACCAGATCCGCGTGCACGCCGCGCACGCAGGTCATCCGGTCGCAGGCGACGAGAAGTACGGCGACGACGAGTTCAACGCGTCGATGCGCGAGTTCGGGCTCACGCGCATGTTCCTGCACGCTCACAGCGTGAGTTTCGAATGGCCGCAGGGCGAACCGTTCAGCGTGAACACGCCGCTGCCGGCCGATCTCTCGGCGGTGCTCGACCGATTGAGCGGTCCGGTCAGGGGAGGGGAAGGCCGGCGCGGCGCAAGGCGTCGGCGAGCCAGATGAGCGGCAGTCCGACGAGCGCCGTCGGGTCCTGCGTTTCGATTCTCTCGAAGAGCGCGATACCGAGCCCCTCCGACTTGAAGCCGCCGGCGCAATCGAGCGGCCGTTCCTGCTTCACGTAACGCGCGATCTCGTCGTCCGAGAGGTGGCGGAAAACCACCGACGTGAGATCGACGTGCACGAGCTCGAGTCCGCTCTCGAGCACCACCACGGCGCATCCGGTCCAGAACGCCGCTGTGCGCCCGCTGAGCCTCCGGAGCTGGTCCCTGCATCGCTCCTCGTCGCCCGGCTTGTCGAGCACATCCCCATCGAGGGCAGCGACCTGATCGCTGCCGATCACGACGGTGCGTGGATGGCGCTCGGCAACGGCCCGGGCCTTCGCGAGCGACAGCCGGCGCGCACGTTCCGCAGGTGCCTCTCCGGCAAGGTGCTCCTCGGCGACGCCGGGCTTCTCGACGCCGAAATCGATGCGGAGCCGCCCGAGGAGCTCCCGCCTGTAGGGCGAGGTGGACGCGAGGATCACGGCGCGCATGGGCGGCCCATTTCGGCTACGAGAAACAAAGGCTTAGACCCAGAAACGCTTTGACTTGGAGGGGGCGGCTACCTATTATACGCGGCCCATGTCCGAGCCCTGGTCGAAGCTGCGTGACGTCGACCTGCTGGCTGACGGGCGGGCGGAATTCGCGATCGATATCCCGCTCGCTTCGTTTCCGCGATTGACGCCGAAGCTCGCGCGCGCCGAAGGCAGCGCGCGCGGCACTCTGCGGTTCACACGCGAGTTCGGCTTCGCAGTGGCGGACGTCGCGCTCGATGCTCTGCTCGAGCTCGTCTGTCAGCGCTGCCTGGGACCTATGGACTGGCCGGTTGCAGCCCGCACGCGCGTTGCGCTGCTCGCGGATCCGGATACCGCGGACCGCGTGCCGGAGGAAATCGAGACGATGCACGCGCCGGCAGGCCGCACGCGCCTGCTCGACATCGTCGAGGAAGAATTGCTGCTGTCGCTGCCGGTCGTGGCACTGCACGAACGGGGCGCGTGCGATCCGCCGGAGCACGAGATGCCCGAGCCGGAAGAACGCGAAGCGCAGCAGGATGTGCAGAGACCGTTTGAACGGCTGGGCGAGCTGTTGAAACGAGACCAATGAACCTGAATACGCCCGCTTGAGGAGTTATCGATGGCCGTTCCCCAGAGACGCAAGACCCGATCCAGGCGGGGCATGCACCGTTCGCACTCAGCGCTCGCGAAGCCGACGCTGTCCGTCGACCCGCAGTCGGGTGAGACGCACCTGCGTCACTGCATCACGCCCGACGGCTTCTACCGCGGCCGACGCGTGATCGAGAAGCCCGCCGAAGAAGAGCAGGAATAAACCCACCGGGGCCGCCGCGCTCCGTCTGATTCCGCCACGCGCGTGCTCACGATCGCGATCGACGTGATGAGCGGCGATCACGAGCCGCGCGAGCGCGTGGCCGGAGCGCTGCGTGCGCTCGCCGACGACGCGGAGCTGCGCGCGCTGCTCGTCGGATCCGCCGAACCGATCGAGGCGGCGCTGCGTGGAGCGCCGGCCTCCGTGCGCGCTCGCGTCGAGCACGTGGCGGCAACGGAAATCGTCGCCATGGACGAGCCGCCGCGCGAGGCGATCCGGCGCAGGAAGAACTCTTCGATGCGCATCGCGATCGACCTCGTGAAGCAGGGGCGCGCGGCCGCCTGCGTGAGCGCGGGCAACACGGGTGCGCTCATGGCGATGGCGCACTTCGTCCTCAAGACGCTCGAGAACGTCGAGCGCGCCGCCATCATGTCGGCGATCCCCGCCGCGCACGGCCACACCCACATGCTCGACCTCGGCGCCAACACCACGGCGACGCCCGAGCAGCTCCGCCAGTTCGCCACCATGGGCGCGATCGTCGCGCGCGACGTGCACGGCATCGAGAATCCGCGCGTGGGTCTGCTCAACGTCGGCGTCGAGGACATCAAGGGTCACGCCGTCGTGCAGGCCGCTCATGCGCTGCTCGCCGCGAGCCCGCTCAACTACGTGGGATTCGTCGAAGGCGATGCGATCTTCTCCGGCGCGGTCGACGTCGTCGTGACGGACGGCTTCACCGGCAACGTGGCCCTGAAGACGATGGAGGGCCTGGCCGACTTCATCGGCGACCGCCTGCGGCATCACTTCGGCGCCTCCGTGCGCAATCGCATCGCGGGGCTCGTCGCACGGCCGGTCCTGCGCCGGATCGCGGCGGAGCTCGATCCCCGCCATTACAACGGCGCCTGCATGGTTGGGCTCAAGGGAATCGTGGTAAAAAGCCACGGTCGCGCGGACCGCATCGCATTCGCACGCGCGGTGTCGCTCGCTGCGCACGCAGCCCGCAGTGGACTCACCGCACACATCGCACAAGCGCTCGAAACACAGGGGTCTTGATGTACTCGCGCATCGTCGGCACGGGCGCCTATCTGCCCGAGAAGGTTCTCACGAACTTCGATCTCGAGAAGATGATGGACACGAGCGACGCGTGGATCCGCGAGCGCACCGGGATCGAACGGCGGCACATCGCCGCCGAGGGTGAGACGACCGTCGATCTCGCCGAGCACGCCGCGCGCCGTGCGATCGATGCCGCGGGCGTGCGTCCCGAGGACATCGATTTCATCGCCTTCGGGACGACGACGCCGGATCTCATCTTCCCGAACTGCGGCGTGCTGCTGCAGCAGCGGCTCGGATGCTTCGGCTGTCCGGCGTTCAGCGTGGAGACGGCCTGCAGCGGATTCATCTACGCGCTCGCGATCGCCGACAAGTTCGTCCGTGCCGGGGACGCGAAGTGCGCGCTCGTCGTGGGCGCCGAGACGCTCTCGCGCATCACCGACTGGAGCGACCGTTCGACCGCCGTGCTGTTCGCCGACGGTGCGGGCGCGGTCGTGCTCCGTCCGTCATCCGAGCCGGGAATTCTCTCCACGCATCTGCACGCCGACGGCAGCTACAAGGATCTCCTGTACTGCAACGGAGGCGTTTCGAGGAACGTCGTCGATCCGGCCAGGGCGCGCGGGACGATCGCGATGGTGGGCAACGAGGTGTTCAAGATCGCGGTCACGACGCTCGGCAAGGCGGTCGACGAAGCGCTGGCGGCGAACGGTCTCGACAAGTCGGCCGTCGACTGGCTCGTGCCTCATCAGGCGAACATCCGCATCATCCAGGCGATGGCACGCAAGCTCGACCTGCCGCTCGAGCGTGTGATCGTGACCGTGAACGAGCACGGCAACACGTCCGCTGCGTCGGTGCCGATGGCGCTCGATGCAGGCGTGCGCGACGGGCGCATCAAGCCGGGTCAGCTCCTGCTGCTCGAAGCCTTCGGCGGCGGATTCACGTGGGGCTCGGCTCTGGTTCGCCTGTAACGGGCCGCGCAGAAAAAAAGACGCCGCGCGATGCGCGGCGTCCCGTCAGAGAGATAGCGGACCTGGCCGCTTACTTCGAAACCGAACGCCGGAACATCCGGTCGATCTTCTCGTTCGTCGCGTCGACGCCCGACTGCGCAGCCTGGGCGGCAGCCAGCGCCTGATTGGCCGTGCTCTGCGCGCTGCTCGCGGCCTGGCTGGCCGACTGTGCCGCGGCGTTCGCCTGATCAGCAGCCTGACGAGTCGCCTGGACTTCGGACTCCAGCTTGCTGACCTGCGACTTGAGGTCCGCGATGTCCGCCTGGAGGGGCTTCAGGTCCGTGCAGCCTGCAAGCCCAACCACGGCTGCCGCGGCAGCCAACTTCACAACGATCGCGCTCTTCATATATTCGTCCTCTTTGGTTTGTTGGTGCGGGAGGTCCCTGAAAAAATGCGAAGCGGGCGCATCGGTTCCGCTACGCCCCTTCGCCGCGGCGCAACTGCATCAAATTTGCCGCTCGAATGCAACTGTAGTTGCGCATTTTGTCGGTGCGCCGCGACAGTTGCGCGTACGTCGGCGCGGCGTGTAGAAGCGGTGCACCGCAGCCGTGTACACCTTACAAGCAGCTTCTACCCGTTGCGTCTCCGGACTGCACGCCTGCCGCGCAGGATCTCGCGCGCGGCGTTGTGCCCGGGAACGCCGGTGACGCCGCCGCCGGGGTGCGCACCGGAGCCACAAAGATAAAGGCCCGCGACGGGCGTGCGGTAGTCGCCGTAGCCGAGCACGGGTCGTGCAGCCCACAGCTGATCGAGGGTGAGCGCGCCGTGGAAGATGTCTCCGCCGACGAGCCCGAACCGTTCCTCGAGGTCGAGCGGTGACAGCACCAGCCGCCCCACGATGCTGCGCCGGAAGTTCGGCGCGTACTGCGTGACGGTGTCGATGATCACGTCAGCCGCTTCGTCGCGCGCTTCCTGCCAGCTGCGCCCGCCGGGCAGGGAGTAGGCGAAGTGCTGACAGAAGAGACTCGCGACGTGCGCTCCGGGCGGTGCCAGCGTGTCGTCCACGGTGCTCGGGATGAGCATCTCGACGATCGGCGCGCGCGACCAGCCGTTGAGGCGCGCGTCCGCGTACGCGCGATCCATGTACGCGAGCGATGGAGCCATGATGATTCCGGCGCGCAGGTGAGGGCCGTCTTCCGGCAGCGCGGTGAAGCGCGGCAGCTCGGAGAGCGCGACGTTCATGCGGAACGTCGCGGACTCGCAGCGCAGGCGCTCGATGCGCGCGCGGAAGTCGTCGGGCAGCGCATCGGGCTCGACCAGCTTCAGGAACAGCAGCTTCGGATTGACGTTCGCCGCGACGACGGATGCGGCGATCCTGCGGCCGTCGGCGAGCTCGACGCCGCAGACGCGCGCGCTTCCACGATGCGATTCGAGCAGCACGCGCGCGACGGGCGCCTCTGTTTCGATGTGCACGCCGAGACGGCGCGCCTCGCTCGCCATCGCCTGAGTGATCGCGCCCATTCCGCCCACGGCGTGTCCCCACACGCCCGGCTTGCCGTTCACCTCGCCGAACGCGTGATGCAGCAGCACGTACGCGCTGCCGGGCGTGTACGGGCTCTGATACGCGCCGACGACCGCATCGAAGCCGCTCACGGCCTTGATGGGATCGCTCTCGAACCATGCGTCGAGCACGTCGCCTGCGCTTCGCGTGAAGAGCTCGTGGATCTCGCGCTGCGCCTCGAGCGGCAGACGCCGCAGTCCGCGTCCGATCTGCAGCGTGGACCACAGATCGCGCAGCCGGTGCAGATCGGTCGGCGGTGTCTCGAGCAGCAGACTGCGCAGGTACGCGACGACGCGCTCCAGCATCGCGTAGAACGCGGGCAGGCGTTCCGCATCGGCGCGTGAGCAGCGCTGCAGCGCCGCCTGTGTGTCGCGCATCGTGGGGCCGGTGCAGAACGCGCTGCCGTCGGGCAGCGGCAGGAAGTTCTGCACCGGCCGCTCGAGAATCTTCAGGCCGTGCTCCGCGAGGCGCAGATCGCGCATCACCTTCGGGTGGAGGAGGCTGACGGTGTAGCTCGCCGTCGAGTTGCGGAAGCCCGGGTGGAATTCCTCCGTCACGGCCGCGCCTCCGACGACGGGACGCCGCTCGAACACCGCGACCGAGAGCCCCGTGCGGGCGAGATAGCAGGCGCAGGTGAGGCCGTTGTGGCCGGCCCCGATGACCACGGCGTCGTAGCGGCTTGCGGCGGCGGGATGGCTGGATATAATCACAGTAACTGTACGGATAAACAGGTTCTCGTCATGTCCGACCTGACGCCTCGCCAGACCCAGATCCTGCGTCTCATCCAGCGCTTCATCGCCGAGACGGGCATGCCCCCCACGCGTGCCGAGATCGCACGCGAGCTCGGCTTCAGGTCGGCCAACGCGGCAGAGGAGCACCTGCGCGCGCTCGCCCGCAAGGGCGTCATCGCGCTGGTGCCCGGCACCTCGCGCGGCATCCAGCTCAAGGACACCATCCGCGAGCAGATGGGGCTGCCGCTCGTCGGCCGGGTCGCTGCCGGCCGGCCCATTCTCGCCGAAGAGAACATCGAGGCGCGCTTCCAGATCGACCCGGCGCTGTTCCAGCCCCGGCCGCATTATCTGCTCAAGGTCACCGGCATGAGCATGAAGAATGCCGGCATCCTCGACGGCGATCTCGTCGCCGTCCACCGCAGCACCGACGTGCGCAACCGCCAGATCGTGGTCGCGCGCCTCGAGAACGAGGTCACCGTCAAGCGCTACCGGCAGGAAGGCCCCATCGTGTGGCTGCTGCCGGAGAACGAGGAGTTCGAGCCCATCCGGGTCGATGTCCGGCAGGACAGCGAGAAGCTGATCATCGAGGGCATCGTGGTGGGCGTGGTGCGCCGGGGCAGGGCCATGGGCCTGATGTGAGGGCCCGGCCGCCTGCGTCACATCGAGTCACAGGGAAGTCCGCTCTCCAGTGCGTCACGTGCATGTCCGTGGAAGTCCCACTCGCTCGGCTGCTCGAGCATCCGGCGATCTGGCGCGGCCGCAGCGCGGCGCGGATCGCGACCGTTTCCACGGGATTCCCGGCACTCGACGAGCGTCTGCCCGGCCATGGCTGGCCTCGCGCCGGCCTGGTCGAGATCCTCATCGCCCGCTTCGGCATCGGCGAGCTGCGGCTCCTGATGCCGGCTCTCACGACGCTGACGGGCCGCACGGCTGCACGCTGGTGCGCTTGGATCGCGCCACCCCTGGAGCCCTTCGCGCCTGCGCTCGCCGCGCACGGTCTCGCGCTCGAGCGTGTGCTCGTCGTCCGTACCGACACGCCGCTGTGGGCTTTCGAGCAGGCGCTGGGCTCCGGCGCCTGTGACGCCGCGCTCGCCTGGGCGCGGCGCGCTCACCTTCGCGACATCCGCCGTCTGCAGCTCGCCACCGAGCGCGGACGGACGCTCGGCATCCTGTTCCGCGCCCTGCGCGCCGCGCGCGATTCCTCCTGCGCGGCGCTGCGTCTCGCGCTCGAGCCGGCGCCCCACGGCGTACGGGTGACGCTCCTGAAAAGCCGCGGCGGTCTGCGCGGATCGGTGGAGCTCTCCTGGCCTCCTGCCGTGGCGGCGCGCGGCTCATGAGCCAGCTGCACGGCATTACTCACGATCTCTTCGCGGAGCTGCGTCCGGAGTCGACTCCGGCGCACGAGCCTCCGCCGTTGCACGCGCCCGTGCCGGTGCCCGAGCCCGCATTGGCGCGTGAGCCCGTGCCGGCGCAGGGGTCCGCGCCGGTGCAGGCGTTCGTGCCGCGACGCGCTCCCGCCGTTCTACGCGGCCGGCGTCCCGCACCTCACCCGCAGCCCCGGGAGCTGTGGGTCGGCGCCTGTCTGCACGATCTGCCGCTCGAAGCGCTGGGTCTCGGCCGCTCGCCGCGGCCCGTGGCGGTCGTCGAGCTGCGGGACCGCGTGCAGTGCGTCGTGGCGGCCGACGAGCACGCCCGTCGCCATGGCGTGCGTCCCGGAATGGGTCTGGCTGCCGCCATGGCTCTGGTGCCCGTGCTCGAGACGAGGCCGCGCGACATCCGCCGCGAGCGCCGCCTGCTGGAGCGGCTCGCGCACTGCGCGCTCGGCTTCACGCCGCGCGTGAGTTTCGTGCCCGAGGACGGGCTGCTGCTCGAGGTGAAGGGCAGCCTGCATCTCTTCGGCGGCGCCGAAGGCCTGTGTCGCGCGTTCGCGGACGCCTGTGCCGGCGCAGGAGCACGTCCCTGTCTCGCGCTCGCACCGACGCCACTCGCGGCGCTGACTGCCGCACGCGCCGGGTGTCCGCTCGTCGTGACGGATCCCGCGCAGCTCGTCGGGAGGCTCGCGCCGCTGCCGCTCAGCGCCCTGCGCTGGCCGGAGGACGTGCTCGAGCGTCTCTCGCGCATGGGCGTGCGCACCATCGGCCAGGCGCTGCGCCTGCCGCGGGAGGGATTCGCGCGGCGCTTCGGCACGGCGCAGCTCGATGCGCTCGACCGGCTCACGGGCAGGCGGCCCGATCCGCGCGCGGATTTCCGGCCGCGCGAGCGCTTCCACGCGCGCCGGGAGCCGGCATACGAGCTCGAGCATCACGACGCCATCCTCGAGACGCTCGCGCCGCTCCTGCGCGATCTGGAGCGCTTCCTGCAGGCCCGGCAGTGCGGCATCACGCAGCTCGAGTGTCTGCTGCATCACCGCCATGCGCCTGCGACGCGCTGTGTGCTCGCGTGCGCGGCGCCCACGGCGAGCGCGCAACGCATCGAAGCGCTGCTCGAGGAGCGGCTCGCGAGACTCACGCTGCCCGAGCCGGTGCGCGTCTGCGAGCTGCGCTCCGGACCGCTCGTGCCGCTCGCGCTGTCGTCCGATTCCCTGTGGCAGTCGGGAGAGCACGGCGGCGGCGCCAACGGCGAGTCGCCCGCGTTCATCGAGCGTCTGCGCGCGCGTCTCGGCGACGAGGCGGTCTACGGGCTGCGGCTCTTCGGCGCGCACCGTCCGGAGATGGCCTGGCGCAGCGTCGCGCCCGACGAAGCCGGCGTGCGCGGCGCCGATGCGCAGCGTCCACCCTGGCCGGCGTTCCGCCGGCCGCTGTGGCTGCTGCCCGTACCGCAACGGCTGACCGAGAGGGAAGGCCGGCCGCACCACCACGGTCCTCTGCGTCTCGTCGGCGGTCCCGAGCGCATCGAGACCGGCTGGTGGGACGGCGGCGAGGTCACGCGCGACTACTACGTGGCCGTCGACGTCCGCGGCGTGCGTCTGTGGATCTTCCGCGAGCGCTCGCCGCCGCACGCCTGGTTCCTGCACGGAGTGTTCGGTTGAGCGCCGGCGTTCCCGGCCGGCGGCGGAACGGGAACGCGACACCACGAGGAGGGAGGCCGGCGGTGAAGGACAAGGCGCCCGGCTACGCGGAGCTTCACTGCATCAGCAACTTCACGTTCCTGCGCGGCGCCTCGCATCCCGAGGAGCTCGTGGAGCGGGCACACGCGCTCGGCTACGAGGCGCTGGCGCTCACCGACGAGTGCTCGCTCGCCGGCGTCGTGCGCGCGCACGTGGTCGCGAAGCGCCTGGGGCTCAAGCTCATCGTCGGCGCGGAGCTGCGCCTCACGTGCGGCATGCGCTTCGTCGCGCTCGCGCCCGACCGGCGCGGCTACGCGGAGCTGTGCCGGCTCATCACGCGCGCGCGCCGTGCGGCGCCGAAGGGCGAGTACGCGCTCGAGCGCACCGATCTCGATCCGGGTCTCGAGCGCTGTCTGATCCTGTGGATTCCGGCGGACGAGCCGGATGCCGCGGAAGCGCGCTGGCTCAGGGAGCGCTTCGACGGAAGGCTGTGGATCGCCGTCGAGCTCCTCTGCAACGGCGCCGACCGCGAGCTGCTCGCGCGGCTCACACGCATCGGGCGCGATCTCGCGCTGCCTCTCGTCGCGAGCGGCGACGTGCACATGCACGTGCGCGCGCGCCGCAGGCTCCAGGACGCGCTCACCGCGATCCGCTTCAACGTGCCGCTCGCTCAGGCAGGCTGGTATCTGTATCCCAACGGCGAGCGTCATCTGCGCGAGCGCGCGCGTCTCGCACGCCTGTACCCGCGCGAGCTGCTCGACGAGACGCTCGAGATCGCGAGGCGATGCACGTTCTCGCTCGACGAGCTGCGCTACGAGTATCCGCACGAGCTCGTGCCGCCCGGCGAGACGCCGCGGGGTTATCTGCGCCGGCTCACGGAGGAGGGCGCGCGCCGCCACTGGCCGCAGGGCGTGCCGCCGAAGGTGCGCGCGGCCATCGAGCACGAGCTCGCGCTCATCGCCGATCTGCACTACGAGCCGTACTTCCTCACGGTGTACGACATCGTCGCCTTCGCGAGGAGCCGCGGGATCCTGTGCCAGGGCAGGGGATCGGCCGCGAACTCCACCGTGTGCTACTGCCTCGGCGTGACGAAGGTCGATCCGGAGCGCTCCTCGCTCCTCGTCGAGCGCTTCATCTCGCGCGAGCGCAACGAGCCGCCCGACATCGACATCGACTTCGAGCACGAGCGCCGCGAGGAAGTCATCCAGTACGTCTATCGGAAGTACGGCCGCGAGCGCGCCGCAATCGCGGCGACCACCATCCAGTACCGACCGCGCAGCGCGCTGCGCGATCTCGGCAAGGCCTTCGGTCTCGATCCGCTGCAGGTGCGGCGTCTCTCGAGCGCGGTGCACTGGTGGGACGGCCGCGAGGTCGCGGCCGAGCGGGTCCGCGAGGCCGGCTTCGATCCCGCGAATCCCGTGCTCGCGCGGATCCTCGAGCTCGCGCGCGAGCTCACGGGTTTTCCGCGGCATCTCTCGCAGCACGTCGGCGGTTTCGTGATCAGCGAGGGACCGCTCGAGGAGCTCGTGCCGATCGAGAACGCCGCGATGCCCGAGCGCACGGTGGTCCAGTGGAACAAGGACGACCTCAACGATCTCGGGCTGCTCAAGGTCGATCTCCTCGGCCTCGGGATGCTCACGGCCCTGAGGAGGGCCTTCAGGCTGGTGAACGACTTCCGGGGCACCTCGTGGGAGCTCGGCAAGCTCCCGCCGGAAGATCCGAACGTGTACGAGATGATGTCGCGCGCGGACACGATCGGCGTGTTCCAGATCGAATCGCGCGCGCAGATGGCGATGCTGCCGCGGCTTCGGCCGAAGACCTTCTACGACCTCGTGATCGAAGTCGCGCTCGTGCGCCCGGGTCCGATCCAGGGCGACATGGTGCACCCTTACCTGCGCCGGCGGACGGGCGAGGAGCCGGTCGACTATCCGAGCGAAGAGGTGCGCGAGGTGCTCTCCCGCACGCTCGGCGTGCCGATCTTCCAGGAGCAGGTGATGCAGCTCGCGATCGTCGCGGCCGGATTCACGCCCGGGGAGGCCGACGCCCTGCGCCGCGCGATGGGCGCGTGGCAGCGTCGCGGCGACCTCGAGTCCTTCGAGCGGCGCCTGATCGACGGCATGCGCGCGCGGGGCTACGACGAGGAGTTCGCGCGGCGCATCTTCCGGCAGATCCGGGGCTTCGGCGAGTACGGCTTCCCGGAGTCGCACGCCGCCAGCTTCGCGCTGCTGGTGTACGACTCGGCGTGGCTCAAGTACCACGAGCCGGCGGCCTTCACCTGCGCGCTCCTCAACAGCCAGCCCATGGGCTTCTACGCGCCGGCGCAGCTCGTGCGAGATGCGCGGGCGCACGGCGTCGAGGTGCGTCCGGTGTGCGTCACCGCGAGCCACTGGGACTGCACGCTCGAGCGGCGCGCCGACGGAGAGCCCGCGCTGAGGCTCGGCATGCGGCTCGTCAAGTCCCTGTCGCAGGCCGCCGCGGAGCGCATCGTCCAGGCGCGCGCGGAAAGGGCGTTCACGAGCGTGCAGGACCTCGCGGAGCGCGCGGCGCTCGATCGCGGGGACCTCGAGGCTCTGGCCGCGGCGGGCGCGCTCGCCGCCCTGAGCGGCAACCGGCACCTCGCGTTCTGGGAGGTCGCAGGCGCCGAGCGGCCGCTGCCGCTCGCCCCGCGCGATACACGGCGCGAATCGGGCCGGCCGCTGCTGCAGGCACCGACCGAGTGGCAGGGCATCGCGGCCGACTATGCCTCCATCGGGTTCACGCTGGGCCGTCATCCTCTCGCCCTGCTGCGCGAGACCCTGGCCCGCGAGGGACTGATGACGGCTGCCGAGGTCGCGGCGATGCCGGACGGGCGCTTCGTGCGTACGGCAGGACTCGTGCTCCTGCGTCAGCACCCGGTGAACGCGAACCGCGTGACCTTCATGACGCTGGAGGACGAGACCGGGCACGTGAATCTCGTCGTGTGGGAGCGCGTCGCGCTCGCGCACCGCCGCGCGATGCTCCAGTCACGGCTGCTCGAGGTGCACGGCAGGCTTCAGCGCCAGGACGAGGTGATGCACCTCATCGTGCACCGGATGGTCGACCGCTCCGCTCTCGTGCGCGGCCTCGCGGCGCGCTCGCGGGATTTCAAATAGCAATGTCCCTCGACCGCCCGCGGCCCTTCCTCCCGCGGACGCGGGAAGAAGGAAACGCATGGGCGGTCGTCCTCTCCGCAACAACGAGGAGAGGCAAGGGGTGAAGGATCAACGCCGCGAACGCTTCTTCCGCGGCGGCGTGTCCTCGTCCAGGCCGATGTCGTAGTCTTCGAAGTCGCTCGTGAGCTCCGCGGTGCGCTTCTCCTCGAGCAGGCGCTCGAGGCGGCGCCACGCCGGGTCACCGAGCTTCTGTCCACGGCGCTTGGCGAGGTCGAGGTCCTTGATGACCTCGTCGAGATCAACGTCTTCTACATCGCCGATCGTGTCGTCGGCGTCATCGTCTTCGAAGTCGTCTGATTCGGGCTTCTCGCTCATGCTTCGTCGATGTCAAGCGTGAAGTCTGCTGTTGAATCCGACGGCGCGTGATTATGTGGGCGTGCACCGGGCGGATCAACGGATGAGAGAGTTCATCTCGAAGATCGGGAGCAGCATTGCAAAAACGATGCCCATCACGAAGACGCCCATCGTGATGATGAGCAGCGGGCCGAGGAGTCCCACGAGCGCCGTGAGCAGCCCGTCCAGCTCACGCTCCTGGCTGAGCGCCGCGCGCTCGAGCATGGTGTCGAGCTCGCCGCTCGACTCGCCGCTCGAGATGAGATGAATCGTCATCGGGGGGAAGAGCTTGCTCGCCGCGAGCGAGCGGCCGATCGGCGCGCCCTCGCGTACCCGCTGCGCGGCCTCCACGACGGCGTCGCGCATGGGAAGATTCGTCACGACCTCGCCCGCGATGCGCAGCGCCTCGAGCACCGGCACCGCGCTCGCCGAGAGGATCGACAGGGTGCGGGTGAAGCGGGCCGTGTTGAAGCCGCGCACGAGCTTGCCGATGATGGGCAGCCGGAGCTGCAGCCGGTGATAACGCCGCCTCGCGTCCGGCCTGCGCAGCCAGCGCGTGACGAGCACGGCGACGATCACGACCGCCGCGACCACCCAGAGGATGTACTCGCGGAAGAAATCGCTCGTCGCGATGAGCATCCGGGTGATGAGGGGGAGCTGCGCCCGGCTCGACTCGAAGACCTCGACCACCTTCGGCACGACGTAGACGAGGAGCCCCGAGACGATGCCGAAGCACATCACCGTGAGCACGATCGGGTAGAGCATCGCGCCGAGGATCTTCTGGCGGATCTGCTCGCGGCTCTCGGTGTAGTCCGCGAGCCGCTCGAGCACGGCGTCGAGATGGCCCGACTGCTCGCCCGCCGAAACGGTCGCCCGGTAGATCTCCGGAAAGACGCGCGGGAACTCGGCGAAGCCGTCGGCGAGGGTGTGGCCTTCCATCACTCTCGAGCGCACGCCGAGCACGATGCTCTGCATGCGGGGCTTCTCGGTCTGCTGCGAGACCGCGAGCAGCGCCTCCTCGAGCGGGAGCCCCGCGCGCACCAGCGTCGCGAGCTGGCGCGTGAAGAGCGCGAGGTCGGCAGGGGAGACTCCGCGCCGGATCGACAGCGTCCGCTGCCCGCCGGCCTCACGCTTCGTGACCTCGGTGACCGAAACCGGCAGGAGCTGGCGCTCCCGCAGGAGCTGGCGCACCTGGCGCGCCGTATCGCCTTCGAGCACACCCTTGCGCTCGCGGCCGGACGGATCGAGTGCGACGTATTCGAACGCCCCCATGGTTCCTTACCGGTTCCGCTGCGTCAGACGCCCGCGTTGCGCCTCACCCGCTCCGCTGCCCGCTGCAGATCCACTCCGCACGGCACGGTGCTCAGTCCTCGCGCGTGACACGCAGGACCTCTTCGATGGTCGTGATGCCGCGGAGCACCTTGGCCCGTCCGTCGTCGCGAATGGAAGGCGTGAGCGTGCGCGCATAGCGCTCGAGCTCGTGCTCCGGCGCACCGTCGTGGATCATCGTGCGCATCTGGTCGTCGACGAGCACGAGCTCGTAGATTCCCGTGCGTCCGCGGTAGCCGCCGGTCGCGTCGCGTCCGGGGCGGTACAGGATGGGCGAGGGCTCCTCGGGCCGGAGGTTCAGCAGCCGACGCTCGTACTCTCCGGCCTGGAACGGCTGCTTCGTCTCCGGATTGAGCACGCGCACGAGCCGCTGCGCCAGCACGCCGATGAGACTCGAGGAGAGCAGGAAGGGCTCGATGCCCATGTCGCGCAGACGCGTGACCGCGCCCACGGCCGTGTTCGTGTGCAGCGTCGAGAGCACGAGGTGGCCGGTGAGCGACGCCTGGACGGCGATCTGTGCCGTCTCGAGGTCGCGGATCTCGCCCACCATCACGACGTCCGGGTCCTGACGCAGGATCGCGCGCAGGCCGCGCGCGAAGGTCATCTCGACCTTCGTGTTGACCTGCGTCTGGCCGATGCCGTCGATGTAGTACTCGATCGGGTCCTCGACCGTCATGATGTTGCGGGTGTTGTCGTTCAGGCGCTCGAGGCAGGCGTACAGCGTCGTCGTCTTGCCCGAGCCGGTCGGGCCCGTGACGAGCAGGATGCCGTGCGGCTTGTGGATCAGCTCGTCGATCAGCTTCTCGGTCTGCGGATCCATGCCGAGTGAGCTGAGGTCGAGGCGGCCCGCCTGCTTGTCGAGGAGTCGCAGCACCACGCGCTCGCCGTGCCCCGACGGGATCGTCGAGACGCGCACGTCCACGGCGCGGCCGGCCACGCGCAGGCTGATGCGGCCGTCCTGCGGCAGGCGTTTCTCGGCGATGTCGAGCTTCGACATGACCTTGATGCGTGAGACCACGAGCGGGGCGACCGCACGCTTCGACTGCAGCACCTCGCGCAGCACGCCGTCCACGCGGAAGCGGATCACGAGCCGGTTCTCGAACGGCTCGATGTGGATATCCGACGCGTTCTCCTTGACCGCCTGCGTGAGGATGGCGTTGATGAGGCGGATGATCGGCGCGTCGTCCTCGCTCTCGAGCAGGTCCGCCTGCTCGGGCAGCTCCTGAGCGAGGTGCGCGAGGTCGGTCGCCTCGTCGAGGCCCTCGGCCGCCTGCATCGCGTCCGAGCCCGCTTCGTACGCCTGCCGAAGCAGCTCGTCGAACGTCGCGTCGTCGACGCGCTCGAGCTTGAGCGGCATGCGCAGGTATCGCCGCACCTCGGCGAGCGCGAGCGGCGCGGCCGTCGCGCGGCAGGCGCACTCGGCGACGCCGTCGACCACGCGCTTCACGAGCACGCCGTGGCGCTTGGCGAACGCGAAGGACAGGCGCCGCGGAGGCGGCGCCACCTTGTTCGCGGGGACCGTGCTGACCGTCTGTTCTCGTGCGACGTCGTTCACCGCCGATTCCCTTCGGGCGAGTTGCGCTCGTCCGTATCGCGACGCGCGTCATCGGCGCTCCCTTGCGGAGGAGTCGCCGGCACCGCCTGGGGCGGCACGTCGGCCGGACGCGTCGTCGCTTCATTCTGTTGCGACTCCTGCTGCGCGCCTTCCTCGTTGCCCGGCGTCGTCGCCGGCTCGGTGCTGCCCGGTGGCGGAATGGGCGGAGCGGGGGGCAGCAGCGGCTTCGGCACGCCCGGCAGCAGGGGCAGCGGCTCGCGCGAACGCGCCTTGAGCTGCTCCTCACGGATGTAGTTGTACTTGGAGTTGGTCTCGATCGCCGCCGCGGTTCCGTCGCGCAGGATCTTCGGACGGATGAAGACCATCAGGTTCGTCTTCGTCGCGCGCGCGCTGCGCGTCTTGAACGCGAGCCCGAGGAGCGGAATGCGGCCGAGGAAGGGCACGCGCTGCTCGCCCTGGCTGGACTCGTCCGAGATCAGTCCGCCGAGCACGATGATGCCGCCGTCCTCGATGAGCACGTTCGTGCTGATCGAGCGCTTGTTCGTGATGAGGTCCACCGCACCCTGTGAGCTCGGCGCGAGGCTCGAGCTCTCGAGCTCGATCTTGAGGAGCACCGCGTTGCTGTCCCAGGAGCTCACCTGCGGCGTCACCTTCAGGATGGTGCCGACCTCCTCGCGCTGGATGGTCTGGAACGGATTGAGCGTGCCGCCCGCACCGGTGTTGGTGAACTGGCCGGTGATGAAGGGCACCTCCTGCGCCACCTTGGGTTCGGCTCCCGAATTTTCATGGGGAACCGCGGAGGGGTGGGAGAGAA
>QGVD01000051.1 GCA_003242685.1 Pseudomonadota bacterium
TTCGTTCTCCAGGAGCCTCCCTGTGGGGTGACCTTCAGGATGGTGCCGACCTCCTCGCGCTGGATGGTCTGGAACGGATTGAGCGTGCCGCCCGCACCGGTGTTGGTGAACTGGCCGGTGATGAAGGGCACCTCCTGCGCCACCTTGAGCTCCGCTTCCTGATTGTCCATGGTGACCGCCGACGGCGTGGCGAGCACGTTCGTGTTCGCGTCACCGCGCAGCGCCCGCAGCATCGCCGCGAAGTTCACACCCGTCCCGGCGATGCGTCCGATGCCGAGCGTGGTGCCGTTCGGGATACCGATGCCCGCTTCGGCTGCCGCTTCCGGGTCCGCCGCGAGCTGCGCGAGATTGACGAGAGAGGAGCCGCCGACCGGACTGATGAATCCGCCCGCCGGGAAGCGCGTGTCGTCGTCCTCGGACCACGCCGCCCAGTTGACGCCGAGCTCCGCCGTCTTGTCCGCCTGGACCTCGACGATGATCGCCTCGATCAGCACCTGCATGCGGCGGATGTCGAGCTTGTCCACGATGGACATGAGCGACTTCATGACCTTCGGCGGCGCCGTGATCACGAGCGCGTTGGTCTCGGGGTCCGCAATGATCGTGGTGTTGCGATCGATCTGCTGCTGGGGCGGTGCTGCCTGCTGTCCGCCGCCCGGCGCAGCCGCCTGCGCGATGCCCGTCACCTGCTCCTTGAGCAGCGCGGCGACCTTCTCCGCGTCCGCATAGCGCAGATAACGCACCTGCGTGTCGCCGCCGCTCTCGAGCGGCGTATCGAGATGCGCGATGAGCGTCTTGATGCGCAGCCGCTGCTCCGGATCACCGCTCACGAGCACGCTGTTCGAGCGCTCGTCGGCCGCGAGACGCAGCGGATTCGCGCCGCCGCCTTCGGCGGCCTGCTGCTGCTGGTACAGCGAGTTGATGATGCGCACGACCTCGACGGCCGAGGCGTTCTGCAGCGTGACCACCTCCACGTCGGAGTCGCCGGCCTGGTCGATGCGCCGGATGATGCGCGCGATGCGATTCACGTTCGCCGCGCGGTCGGAAATGATGAGGACGTTCGATGCAGGGTGAGCCGCGAGGTGACCGTACTGCGGGATGAGCGGTCGCAGGACGGGTACGAGCTGCGCGGCGCTCACGTTCTTGATCGCGATCACCTGCGTGACGATCTCATCGGCCGCCGACGGTGGACGGTCGGGCAGATCGGTCCCGGGCATCGTGCGCGCATTGGCGTCCGGCACGATCTTGATCACGTCGCCCGACGGCACCGCGATGAAGCCGTGCACCTGCAGGATCGACAGGAACGCCTCGTAGAAGGCGTCCGGCGTCATCGGCGTGGAGGAGAGCATCGTCACCTGCGCGCGCACGCGCGGATCGATGATGAACGTGCGCCCGGTGGCCATGCTCACCGCTTCGGCGATCTGCGTGATGTCGGCGTCCTTGAAGTTCGTCGTGATGCGCTGCGCGGGCGGCTGCTGCGCCGAGACGACCGATGCCGCCACGAAGAGCGCGCAGCAGCAGGCGAGGACGACGCGCCGGGGCGAGCCGTCCAGCCGCAGTCGTGACGCCTTGCGAAACAATCTCATCGAATACCCCCGCAGCCGGCGCGAGCCGGCATTACTCTGTGTCGATCGGCTCATCCGGTGCGACGGGAGCCGTATCTTCGACCGGTTCGGCACCCGCTCCGGCGGCACCGTTGCCGCCGACGAGCTGCTCGGCCTCCTGCACCACCTGTGCCATGTTGAGCGTCAGATCCTGCTGCCTTCCGTTGCGCATCACGGTGACGCGCGCCTCACTCGAGGAGCCGAGCGTGCGGAAGATCTCCTCGCCACGCGCCGGGTCGTCGAGCGGTGTGCCGTTGATGGCGACGACCAGATCGCCCGGGCGCAGTCCCAGACGGATGAACGCCTGCCGGTTGCGCCCCGGGTATACCCGATATCCACGCTGCCTGCCCTGTGCGAACACGGGCTGGGGGCGCATGATGTCCGAGAGGAGCCCCGGCTCCTGGGCGATCATCTCACGCATCCGCTCGATCGGAGGCGCCGACTCGCTCGGCGGCATGGCGGCCATCGGCGGAGGGGGCGCGACGGCACCACCCCGGCTCTGCCGGGGCAGGGTGAGCGATTCCAGCCGCCCGTTGCGTTCGAGCAGGACCCGGTCGCTGTAGACCGAGTGCAGCCGCGCGCCGCCCGGAAGGTTGTCGCCCACGGCATACACCTTGGTGGAGCCCGCGTTCTGACCGACGATGGCGAGACCCGCCTGCGGCTCGTCCGCCGCGATGATGCCGGTGAGGACCAGCGGCATGCTCGTCTGCGGTGCATTGGCGGCATCGACGGCGGCAGGCGCGTCGGCCTGAGCTGCGCCGAAGAGGTGCGAGGAGACGATCGCCGCGACGTCGACGCGGCGCGAGGGCACCGCCGGCGGAGGATTGAATTCATCAATCGCGGGAACGCGACTTGCGCCCGCGAGGTCAGTGACAATGATTGCGGCTTGAACGCCGAGAGCGACGGCCAGCACCCAGACGGCGATCTGGGGCGCACGGGTTACCAGCAGCTCGCGCCAGTGGTCGGACGTGGAGAGGCCTTCGAGCCAGGAGGCGGCACTCATCGGGTGGGCAGATCCTTGGAACCCCCTTGAGAAGCATCGGCCGTGGCGCGGTTGACGGGGCTCGCGCGCGAGCGGCCCGGGCAATGATACGGGCCAGCTGCTGAAGCTCTCAAGCAGTTGTTTTGGCTGGGTAAAGTGTCGTCGATCACAGAATACTTGTGTTGCCGTTTGGCGACCCCTATAAAAGACACCATGTCGGATCCGCAGCGTGCTCGTCCCGATACCGGCGTCGTCGTCGAGGAGTCGCGGCCGCAGACCAGGCAGCCGCCGCTCTATCAGGTCGTTCTATTGAACGATGATTACACCCCGATGGAGTTCGTCGTCGACGTGCTGGAGAAATTCTTCTCGCTCGATCGTCCCACGGCGACACGCATCATGTTGGAGGTCCATACCAAGGGCAAAGGCGTCTGCGGCGTCTACACGTACGAGATCGCGGAGACCAAGGTGGCTCAGGTCACCAGCTACGCGCGCGATCATCAGCACCCGCTGATGTGTACCCTTGAAGAGGCCTGAGATTCGGAAGGTTCATCAACGTGCTTTCAAGCGAGCTGGAATACTGCCTCAACGACGCGTTCCATCAGGCGCGTGAGGCTCGGCACGAATACCTGACGGTAGAGCACCTGCTGCTCGCCATCCTCGACACGCCGAAGGTGCGCGAGATCCTGCGGGCCTGCGGTGCCGATCTGGCCAGGCTCAAGCAGGAGCTCAAGGAGCACATCGACCAGTCGACCCCGCGGCTGAGCGAGACGGACGACCGGGAGGTCCAGCCGACGCTCGGCTTCCAGCGGGTGCTGCAGCGGGCGGTGTTCCACGTGCAGTCGAGCGGCAAGAAGGAAGTCGGCGTCGCCAACGTGCTCGTGGCGATCTTCAGCGAGAAGCAGAGCCACGCGGTCTATCTGCTCAACCGCCAGCACGTCGCGCGTCTCGACGTCGTCAACTACATCTCCCACGGCCTCTCCAAGATCTCCGAGGAGAAGGCCGAGAAGGAGGACAGCGCCGCCGAGACCGAGCGCGATCCCGAAGGCGCCGGCAGCGCTCTCGAGAAGTACACCACGAATCTCAACCGGCTGGCGCAGGAGGGGAAGATCGATCCCCTCATCGGACGCAAGCTCGAGATCGAGCGCACGATCGAGATCCTCTGCCGCCGCCGCAAGAACAATCCGCTCTACGTCGGCGAGGCGGGCGTCGGCAAGACCGCCATCGCGGAAGGTCTTGCACGTCTCATCGTCGAAGGCAAGGTGCCCGAGGTGCTCGCCGACTGCACCATCTACGCGCTCGACATGGGCGCGCTGATCGCGGGCACGAAGTACCGCGGCGATTTCGAGAAGCGCCTGAAGGGCGTGATCAGCGAGCTCAAGAAGCAGCCCGGCGCGATCCTCTTCATCGACGAGATCCACACGGTGATCGGTGCCGGCGCGGCGTCGGGCGGCGTGATGGACGCCTCGAACCTCATCAAGCCGGTGCTCACGAACGGTGAGATCCGCTGCATCGGCTCCACGACGTATCAGGAGTACCGCGGGATCTTCGAGAAGGACCACGCGCTCGCACGCCGCTTCCAGAAGATCGACGTCGCCGAGCCGAGCGTCCAGGAGACCGTGGAGATCCTCATGGGGCTCAAGAGCCGCTTCGAGGAACACCACGGCGTCAAGTACACGGACGAGGCGCTCAAGGCGGCCGCGGAGCTTTCCGCGCGGCACATCAACGAGCGGCATCTGCCGGACAAGGCGATCGACGTGGTCGACGAGGCCGGTGCGCGGCTGCGCCTCAAGCCGCTCGCCGAGCGCGAGACGGTCGTGGAGGTGCGCCACATCGAGGACGTGGTCGCGCGCATGGCGCGCATCCCGCCGAAGAGCGTGTCGGTCTCCGACAAGGAGATCCTCAAGAACCTCGAGCGCAATCTCAAGCTGGTGATCTTCGGTCAGGACCGCGCGATCGAGGCGCTCGCGGCCGCCATCAAGATGTCACGCTCGGGCCTCGGCGATCAGCGCAAGCCGGTCGGCAGCTTCCTGTTCGCGGGTCCGACCGGTGTCGGCAAGACCGAGGTGACGCGTCAGCTTGCGATCCAGCTCGGCATCGAGCTCATCCGCTTCGACATGTCGGAGTACATGGAGCGGCACACGGTCTCGCGTCTCATCGGCGCGCCGCCGGGCTACGTCGGCTTCGACCAGGGCGGCCTGCTCACCGAGGCCATCACGAAGCATCCGCACTGCGTGCTGCTGCTCGACGAGATCGAGAAGGCGCACCCGGATGTCTTCAACCTGCTGCTGCAGGTGATGGACCACGGCACGCTGACGGACAACAACGGCCGCAAGGCGGATTTCCGGCACGTCATCATCGTGATGACGACCAACGCCG
Organism: Pseudomonadota bacterium; assembly: GCA_003242685.1. Classification (GTDB taxonomy): domain Bacteria; phylum Pseudomonadota; class Gammaproteobacteria; order Steroidobacterales; family Steroidobacteraceae; genus ZC4RG24. The sequence continues at coordinate 4,960 of QGVD01000051.1, forward strand.
GCGCGCAGGAGATGGCGCGTCCGACGATCGGCTTCACTCAGTCGGATACTTCGAGCGACGCGATGGAGGCGATCCGCCGGATGTTCTCGCCCGAGTTCCGCAACCGCCTCGACGCCATCATCCAGTTCGCGCCGCTCGACCTGCCCACGATCGAGCGCGTGGTCGACAAGCTGGTCATGGAAGTCGAGACGCAGCTCGAGCAGAAGGGTGTGACGCTGTCGCTCGACGACGCGGCGCGCCGCTGGATCGCGGAAAAGGGCTACGACCCGAAGATGGGTGCGCGGCCGATGGCGCGGGTCATTCAGGAGCACATCAAGCGGCCGCTCGCCGAGGAGCTGCTCTTCGGGCGACTGATCGGCGGCGGGCACGTGCGCGTGTCCGTGTCGAAGGACGGCTCCAGCCTCGAGCTCGATTGCACGCCGGCGTCCGAGCCCGAAGTCACCGCCTGAGAAGAGAGGAGAGGGGCGCGCTGATGCGCGCCCGCGGGTCAGCGCCCGCGATAGACGATGCGGCCCTTCGTCAGGTCGTACGGCGTCATCTCCACCGTGACCTGGTCACCCGTGAGGATGCGGATGTAGTTCTTGCGCATCTTGCCCGAGATGTGGGCGGTGACGATGTGGCCGTTCTTCAGCTTCACGCGGAAAGTGGTGTTCGGCAGGGTCTCGATGACCTCGCCTTCCATCTGAATCGCGTCTTCTTTTGCCACGAGTACCTCGTCTGCCAAGGGTCGCGAATTCTGCATAAACGCGACAGGCAATGCAATTTGCCACGCTTTCCCGCGCAGGCCCAGCGGTACCCTCAGGCGGCCTGCACCGCCATCGGCAGGGGCTCCAGGACCACGTGCTGACGCAGGAGGCACTGGAACTCGGACCGGGGGATGGACCGGCTCCCGAGGCTCTTCAGGTGCCGCGAGGCGAGCTGGCAGTCGATCACCGCGATCCCGAGCTCGAGGCACAGGTCGACGAGGTGGGAGAGCGCCACTTTCGAGGCGTCGCTCTCCCGGCTGAACATCGACTCGCCGAAGAACACACCTCCCAGCCTCACGCCGTAGAGGCCGCCGACCAGCCGTCCTTCGCGCCAGGTCTCGATGCTGTGTGCGTAACCGAGGCGGTGAAGCTCGAGGTAGGCGGCGCGCATCTCAGGGGTGATCCACGTGCCGATGCTGTGCGGCCGCGGCGCGGCGCACGCGCGGATCACGGCGTCGAAATCGCGGTCGACCGTCAGCTCGAAGCCCCGGTTGCGGAGCGACTTCATGAGACTGCGCGACCTGCGGAACTCGGACGGATAGAGCACTTCGCGCGGATCCGGTGCCCACCACAGCACCGGCTGGCCCGGCGAATACCAGGGAAAGATGCCGCGCTGGTAGGCCGCGAGGAGGCGCGCCGACGAGAGATCGCCACCTGCCGCGAGGAGCCCCGCGGGCTCGTCGAGCGCCTGCTCGATCGGCGGAAACCGGTCGGGCGCGTCCTGGGGCGACAGCCAGGTGATGGTCTTCACGTACGACCCGGATCGGATGCTGGGCGCAGATCCCGTCTGAAGGGTACGTGCTCCCGGATCTCCGCGGCATAGGCATCGACTGCCGCGCCTTCCTGGAGCAGGTACTCGCGGATGGCGCGCCGGAAGCGCGCGTCGGTGATCGAGTGGGCGGACCAGGTGAGCGCAGGCTCGAAGCCCCGGCTGACCTTGTGTTCGCCCTGAGTACCCGGCTCGAAGCGCGCGATCCCGCGCTCGATGCAGAACTCGATGCCCTGGTGATAGCAGGTCTCGAAGTGCAGGCTGTGGAAGTCCGCGGCGGCGCCCCAGTAGCGGCCGTAGAGCGCAGCGTCGGACCAGAAGAAGATCGCGGCGGCCACCGGCTCCTCGTCGAGCATCGCGAACTTCACCATCAGCGCGGATCCCAGCGTGCGCGCCGCTTCCTCGAAGAACGCCCGGTTGAGATACGGCTCGTGACCGTGGCGATGGAAGGTGTCGCGGTGGAAGGCGTACGCGTAATCGATGAGCCGCGAATCGAGCTCGGGTCCGAATCGCGTCTCGAACCGGATGCCGGCTTCGGCGACGCGACGCCGCTCGCGGCGTGCCTTCTTGCGTTTCTCGGCCGTGAAGGTCTGCAGATAGTCGTCGAAGCTGCGATACCCGCGATTAGTCCAGTGGAACTGGCAGTCCCGGCGCAGCAGCCAGCCCGCCTTCGTGAAGGCCTCGCGATCGGCGTCGTCGATGAAGAGCACGTGCACGGACGAGAGCGACTCGTCCGCCGCGAGCTCCGAGATGGCCTCGATGAGCTTCGCCGCCGCGGCAGGTCCGTCGCGATCGGGTCTGATGAGGAGCCTGCGGCCGGTCGCCGGGGTGAACGGCACCGCGATCGTGAGCTTCGGGTAGTAACGCTCACCGAGACGCGCGTAGGCGTGCGCCCACGAGAAGTCGAACACGAACTCGCCGTAGGAATGCGACTTGATGAACGCGGGCGCGGCCGCCGCGAGCCCGCGTTCGTCGTAGAGCGCCACGTGGCGCGGATCCCATCCCGTGCCCTTGCCGATGCAGCGGGTGTGCTCGAGCGCCGCGAAGAACTCGTGGCGCAGGAACGGCGCTTCGGTGCCCCGCAGGGCGTTCCACTGCCGCGGATCGATCTCCTCGATGCTCTTGTGGACGCGGCTCCTCATTCGACGGCTGCGAGCTTCCTCTCGATGTTCTCGACGTCGAGCGCCTCGAGATATCGGTCGGCATCGAGCGCCGCCATGCATCCCGAGGCGGCCGACGTGATCGCCTGACGATACACGCGATCCGCAACGTCGCCCGCCGCGAACACGCCCGGCACGCTCGTCGCCGTCGCATTGCCGTCGGTGCCGCTCTTCACGACGATGTAGCCGTCGCGCATCTCGAGCTGGCCTTCGAATATCGACGTGTTCGGCGTGTGGCCGATGGCGACGAAGAGGCCCGTCACTTCGATCGTGCGATCGGGACCACCTGTCGTCGAGCGCAGGCGGACGCCCGTGACGCCGCTGTCGTCGCCGAGCACTTCGTCGACGACGTGATTCCAGACGATGCTCACCTTGCCCGCGCGCTCGAGCTCGAAGAGCCGCTGCTGCATGATCTTCTCGGCGCGCAGGCGGTCGCGACGGTGAATGAGCGTCACGTGCGACGCGATGTTCGCGAGATACAGCGCCTCTTCGACCGCGGTGTTGCCGCCGCCCACGACCGCCACGCGCTGACCGCGGAAGAAGAATCCGTCGCACGTCGCGCACGCCGACACCCCGCGGCCGCGGAAGCGCTCCTCTGAGGGAAGCCCCAGATACTTCGCCGTCGCGCCGGTCGCGATGATGAGCGCATCGCACGTGTAGCGGCCCGAATCTCCCGTGAGCTCGAACGGCCGCTTCGAGAGATCGACGGCCTGGATGTGGTCGTTGACGATCTCGGTGGCGAAGCGCTCGGCGTGGCGGCGCATGCGATCCATGAGGTCCGGTCCCTGCAGACCCTCCACGTCACCCGGCCAGTTGTCGACGTCCGTCGTCGTCATGAGCTGCCCGCCCTGCTCGACGCCCGTGATGAGCAGTGGAGCGCGATTCGCGCGCGCCGCGTATATGGCCGCGGTATAGCCCGCAGGTCCCGATCCGATGATGATGAGCCGGCTGTGCCGTTTTTCCGTCATGTATACTTTCCGCAACCAGTTTCAGTGCTCCGGCGTGCGCGCTGTGCGAACGTCCAGTCCTTGAAGGCATGTTAAGAAACGCCAACGTCGCGGCCAAGGGCTCGGAGCTACCCATTTCGAGGGAGATCCCATGCGCATTGGAGTGCCGCGCGAGCTCAAACCGCTGGAGGGTCGCGTTGGACTCACTCCGGCTGCATGCGTCGAGCTCGTGCGCGGCGGTCACCAAGTCTTCGTAGAGGCTGGCGCAGGCGAGAAGAGCGGATATACGGATCAGCACTATCGGGACGTCGGGGTGACGGTGCTGCCGAGCGCGCGGGAGGTCTACGCGTGCGCGGAGCTCATCGTCAAAGTCAAGGAGCCGATCGAGCCCGACCTCGAGCACCTGTGCCGCGAGCATCTGCTCTTCTGCTATCTGCATCTCGCGGCACTGCCCGAGCTTGCGCGTCGCCTGTGCGACATCGGGCTCACGGCGATCGCCTTCGAGACGGTGGAGGACCGTGCCGGACGCCTGCCGCTGCTCGCGCCGATGAGCGACATCGCGGGACGCCTGGCGATGCAGGTCGCGACGACGCTTCTGCATCAGCCGCAGGGCGGCAAGGGCATCCTCCTCGGCGGCGTGCCCGCCGCGCGCCGGGGCAGGGTGGTCATCCTCGGCGGCGGTGTCGCAGGCCGCAGCTCGGCAGTGGTTGCCGCAGGTCTCGGCGCCGACATCGTCGTGTTCGACAAGGACCGCGAGAAGCTCGCGCAGGTGCGCGAAATCGGGTCGAACGTCACGACGCTGTATCCGCACGTCTCGGACGTTGCGGACTGCGTGAGTCGCGCCGACATCGTCATCGGCGCGGTGCTCGTCACGGGAGCGCGCGCGCCGCACGTGGTGAGCGAGGAGATGGTGCGCGCCATGCAGCCCGGAAGCGTGATCGTCGACATCTCCGTCGATCAGGGCGGCTGCATCGAGACGACGCGCCCCACCACCTGGGATGCACCCACGTACACGGTCCACGGCGTCACGCACTTCACCGTCACCAACATGCCCGGAGCCGTTCCGCGCACGGCCTCGCAGGCACTCTCGGCGGCCATCGCGCCCTACGTATCGCGCATCGCCGACGGCGAATGGCGTGAAGATGAAGGACTTGTGAAGGGCATCAACATCGAGCGGGGAAAGATCGTCCATCCCGCCTTGTTGGTCTGAGGACTTGCCTCGTAGAATCAAGTTTCTACGAAGGAATAATCAGACGGGGCATTAAGATTTGGCAGACACCACTGCGCACGCGCGCGGCGGCGCGCGCTTCACCGACGCCGTGGCCCGCGGGCTACGCGAGAGCGCGCTGATCGCGCTCGCCGTCATCGCGCTCGTGCTCTTCACCGCGCTCGCGACCTACGATCCGCGCGATCCCGGATTCTCCTACGAGCCGGGAACCACGGTCAGCGTCGCCAACCGCATCGGTCCCGTCGGTGCGTGGATCGCCGACGTGCTCTTCTTCCTCTTCGGCCGTCCGGCATTTCTGTTTCCGCTGATGCTCGTCGCCGCCTGCATCAGGCTGTTCCGCGGCCGGCACAAGACGGGCACGAGCTCGCGCGCCAACACCGCCGTGCGCGCGGTCGGTTTCCTGCTGGTGCTCGCCGCGAGCTGCGGGCTCGCGACGCTGCACTGGGAAGCGGCCGATCTGCGTCAGACGGCGGGCGGCGTCGTCGGCAGTCTCGTCGGCGGCGGGCTCGCTTCGGGACTCAACTTCCTCGGTGCGACGCTGCTCCTGATCGCGGCGTGGATGGCCGGACTTTCGCTTGCGTTCGGCGTGTCGTGGCTGCGGATCATGGACCGCATCGGCGAGCTCACCTGGGACGGCATCGACTGGATCCGCGCGCGTCTCGTCACCGCGCGCGACGTCGCCGAAGGGCGCGAGCGCCGCGAGAAGCGCAAGGAAGTCGTCAAGACGGAGCAGAAGAAGGCGGCTTCGCGTCAGCCGCCGCGCATCGAGGCGCCGCCGCCGGTCGTGGAGAAGAGCGCGCGCGTCGAGAAGGAGCGGCAGGTGCCGCTGTTCGAGCCCGCGCGCGCGAACGAGCTGCCGCCGCTCAGCCTCCTCGACGATCCGCCGCCGCGCGAGCCGGCGTACTCCGCCGAGGCGCTCGAGGCGCTCTCGCGTCTCGTCGAGATGAAGCTGCGCGACTTCGGCATCGAGGTCGAGGTCGTCGCCGTGCAGCCCGGTCCCGTGGTGACGCGCTTCGAGCTGCGGCCCGCGCCGGGCGTGAAGGCGAGCCAGATCACCTCGCTCGCCAAGGACCTCGCGCGCTCGCTGTCGGTGCTCAGCGTGCGCGTCGTCGAAGTGATTCCGGGCAAGAGCGTGATGGGTCTCGAGATCGCGAACGAGAAGCGCGAGATCGTCACGCTGGGCGAGATCCTGCGCTCGAAGACCTACGACGAGATGGCCTCGCCGCTCGCGCTCGCGCTCGGCAAGGACATCGCGGGACAGCCGGTCGTCGCGGATCTCGCGCGCATGCCGCACCTCCTCATCGCCGGCACGACCGGCTCGGGCAAGTCGGTCGCCATCAACGCGATGATCCTGTCGCTGCTCTACAAGAGCACGGCGCAGCACGTGCGGCTCATCATGGTCGACCCGAAGATGCTCGAGCTCTCGGTCTACGAGGGCATCCCGCATCTGCTCGCGCCCGTCGTGACGGACATGAAGCAGGCGGCGAACGCGCTGCGCTGGTGCGTGGCCGAGATGGAGCGCCGTTACCAGCTCATGGCCGCGCTCGGCGTGCGCAACATCGGCGGCTTCAACAAGAAGGTGAAGGAGGCGAACGACGCCGGCAAGCCGATCCCGGACCCGGTGCTGATGCAGCGCGCCGCGAACGATCCGACGATCGACCAGTCGCAGATCCCGAACCTCGAGCCGCTGCCGTACATCGTCGTCATCATCGACGAGCTCGCCGACCTCATGATGATCGTCGGCAAGAAGGTCGAGGAGCTCATTGCGCGCCTCGCGCAGAAGGCCCGCGCGTCCGGCATTCACCTCATTCTTGCGACGCAGAGACCCTCGGTGGACGTCATCACGGGTCTCATCAAGGCGAACATTCCCTGCCGCATCGCGTTCCAGGTCTCCGCGCGCGTCGACTCGCGCACCATCCTGGACCAGATGGGTGCCGAGACCCTGCTCGGCCACGGCGACATGCTCTACCTGCCTCCGGGCACGTCAATCCCGACGCGCGTCCACGGTGCATTCGTTTCCGACCAGGAGGTGCACCGCGTCGTCGAGGCCCTCAAATCGGCCTCGCCGCCGAACTATGTCGAGGAAGTGCTGTCTGGACCGAAGACGCCGATCCCCGGTCTGCCGGGCGAGGAGGGCGAGGGCGGTGCAGGCGGCGCCGACGATGCGGAGCAGGATCCCCTGTACGACGAGGCCGTCAGGATCGTCACGCAGGAACGCAAGCCCTCGATCTCCTACGTGCAGCGCCGGCTGAAGATCGGCTACAACCGGGCCGCGCGCCTGCTCGAAGCCATGGAGGCTGCGGGCATCGTCGGCCCGCTGCAGCCGAATGGCTCGCGCGAGGTGCTCGCCGCGCCGCCGCCGGAGGACTGATCGAGAGATGCCGCGTTTCATTCCGTTCCTCGCCGTAGCCCTTGCCGGACTCACGCATGCCGTGCAGGCGGACGACGGCACGACGCTGCTCGACCGCTATCTCGACGGCCTGAAGACCCTGCGCGCCGGGTTCACGCAGACGCTGGTCGACGCGCACGGCAGGCAGATCGACCGCAGCACGGGGACCCTGGTCGTTTCGCGGCCGGGCAGGTTCCGCTGGGAGATCGAGCCCGAGGACGGCAGCTCGAGCGGTCAGCTCCTCGTGGCGGACGGAAAGAACGTGTGGTTCTTCGACCGCGACCTCGAGCAGGTCACGGTGAAGCCCATCGATGCGGCCCTTACGGCGACGCCGGCCATGCTGCTTTCCGGCGCCGCGGACGTGCGCAAGGCCTTCCGCGTTGAACCCGCCGGCCGGCGCGACGGTCTGGAATGGGTGCTCGTCGAGCCCCGCCGCCCCGACGCGGATTTCCGCTCGGCGCTGCTGGGCTTCTCTGGAGGCCAGCTCAAGCGCATGATTCTGGAAGACAAACTCGGGCAAACGGCAACGGTCGAGTTCGAGCGGGCCCGGCGCAACGCGCCGGTCGAGGACAGGGAGGTCACGTTCACGCCCCCGGAGGGTGCCGACGTGATCGGAACTCCGCGAGAGTGAACATGCGGCAGAAGCTCAGACTCGCTCCATTGTGGTGGGCCGGAGGCTGGCTGCTGATGGGGCTCATCGTGCTCGGCAGCCTGCAGCCGCCGACCCTGCTGCCCGAGATGCTCCCGAAGGACAAGATCATGCACTTCGGTGCGTACGGCCTCGCGGCCTTCTGGTTCTCCGGCATGACCGAGCGCAGCCGCTATCCGGTCGTCGCGATCACGCTGCTCGCGGTCGGTGCGCTCCTCGAGCTCGCGCAGCAGGCGATGGGCATCGGCCGCGAGGCCGACTGGCTCGACATCGTCGCGAATCTCCTCGGTATCGCAACCGCTCTGGCTCTCGCCTACGCGGGGCTCGGCTCCTGGATGCTGCGAGTCGAGCGCTGGCTCGGACTCTCGTGAGCGGCGGCGCGGGTGGCTGAACCGCATGGCCGCGCCGGCATCCCGATCGAGTGAAACGCTGCGGCCGCTGGCCGACCGCATGCGTCCCCGCAATCTCGACGAGTTCGTCGGCCAGAAGCATCTGCTCGGTCCCGGCAAGCCGCTGCGCCGCGCGATCGAAGGCGGTCAGCTCCACTCGATGATCTTCTGGGGGCCGCCCGGCACCGGAAAGACGACCCTCGCACGCATGGTCGCGCGGCGCGCGGATGCGGAGTTCATCGCGCTGTCTGCCGTCATGGCGGGCGTGAAGGACATCCGCGAAGCGGTGGAGAAAGCGCGCGAAGCACGCGAGAAGCATGGCCGGCCCACGGTGCTGTTCCTCGACGAGGTGCACCGTTTCAACAAGGCACAGCAGGACACCTTCCTGCCGTTCATCGAGGACGGCACGCTGACGTTCATCGGTGCGACCACCGAGAATCCTTCGTTCGAAGTCGTGAGCGCGCTGCTCTCCCGCGCGCGCGTGTACGTGCTGCGCCCGCTCGGCGAGGAGGATCTCGTCGCGCTGCTTCGCGCCGCGCTGACCGACACCGAGCGCGGCCTCGGCGCGGAAGACATCGTCGCGGAGCCGCAGGCGCTCGAGCTCATCGCGCGCGCAGCGGACGGCGATGCGCGCCGCGCGCTCAACATGCTCGAGCTCGCCGCGAGCCTGGTCGAAGATCCCGAGCCGCGCACCCTGACGCTCGCCATCGCACAGGAAGTCGCCACGGGCGGCCGGCGGCGCTTCGACAAGCAGGGCGAGCATTTCTACGACCAGATCTCCGCGCTCCACAAGGCCGTGCGTGGCACCGATCCGGACGCCGCGCTCTACTGGCTGTGCCGCATGCTCGACGGCGGCTGCGATCCACTCTACATCGCGCGCCGGGCCGTGCGCATGGCCATCGAGGACATCGGGCTCGCCGATCCACGCGCCTTCGCCATCGCGCTCGATGCCTGGGACGCCTACGACCGCCTGGGCAGTCCCGAAGGCGAGCTCGCGATCGCCAACGCCATCGTCTACCTGGCCGTCGCGCCCAAGAGCAACGCCGTCTACGTCGCCATGGGCGAGGCGATGGCCGACGTCGAGCGTTTCGGCACGCTCGAGGTGCCGCTGCGCTTCAGGAACGCTCCCACCCGGCTCATGAAGGAGCTGGGCTACGGGCGCGGCTACCGCTACGCGCACGACGAGCCCGACGCCTACGTTCCGGGAGAGCGCTACCTGCCCGACGAGATGCCGGACCGGCAGTACTACCGGCCCGTCCCGCGGGGCCTCGAGGCCAGGATCGCCGAGGCGCTGGCGCGCCTGAGGTCGAAATCCGGGGGCAAGGACGGGTAAAGTGGCGGCCCCCGAAACTCTCTAGTCACCGTAGTTCCGTGATCGATCCGAAGCTCCTGCGCTCCGACCCCGAAGGGGTCGCCCGTAATCTCGCCCGTCGCGGTTTCACGCTCGACGTCGAGGCGCTGCGCGCCCTCGAGGAGAAGCGCAAGCACTGGCAGGTCGAGACCGACCGCCTGCGCGCCGAGCGCAACGCGAACGCCAAGGCCGTCGGCATGGCGAAGGGGAAAGGCGAGGACGTCGCGCCGCTCATCGCCCGCGGCGAGCAGCTCACGAAGGAGCTCGAACAGGCCGACGCGGCACTGAACGCCGTGCAGCGCGAGCTGGAAGAGTGGCAGCTCACGTTGCCCAACCTGCTGCACGAGAGCGTGCCCGACGGCAGAGACGAGAGCGCCAACGTCGAGGTGCGCCGCTGGGGCGAGCCGCGGAAGTTCGACTTCGAGCCGAAGGATCACGTGGAGATCGGCGAGCGCCTGGCCGGCCTCGACTTCGAGGCGGCAGCGCGCATTTCAGGCGCACGCTTTGCGGTGATGCGCAATGGCGTGGCGCGCCTCCATCGCGCGCTCGCACAGTTCATGCTGGATCTCCACACCCGCGAGCACGGCTACACCGAGGTCTACACGCCGTACCTCGTGCAGCGTCACGCGCTCGTCGGCACGGGACAGTTGCCGAAGTTCGAGCAGGACCTGTTCGCCGTGAAGGGCGAGCAGGATTTCTTCCTCATCCCCACCGCGGAAGTGTCTCTGACGAACCTCGTGCGCGAGCAGATCGTGCCTGCCGAGGCGCTCCCCATGCGACTCACCGCGCACACGCCGTGCTTCCGTTCCGAGGCCGGCTCGCACGGCAAGGACACGCGGGGCATGATCCGCCAGCACCAGTTCGACAAGGTGGAGCTGGTGCACATCGTGCGGCCTCAGGATTCCTACCAGGCGCTCGAGGAGCTGACCTCGCACGCGGAAGAAGTGCTCAAGCGCCTGGGGCTTCCGTATCGCGTCGTGGCGCTCTGCAGCGGCGACATCGGATTCGGCAGCAGCAAGACGTACGACCTCGAAGTGTGGCTGCCGGCACAGCAGCGCTATCGCGAGATCTCCTCCTGCAGCAACTGCGAGGCCTTCCAGGCGCGGCGCATGCAGGCGCGCTGGCGCAATCCGGAGACCGGCAAGCCGGAGCCGGTGCACACGCTGAACGGTTCCGGCGTCGCGGTCGGCCGTGCGCTCGTCGCGGTGCTCGAGAACTACCAGAACGCCGACGGCTCCGTGACCGTGCCCGAGGTGCTGCGCCCGTACATGGGCGGCCTCGAGCGCATCGAGCCGGTGAAGAAGTAGCCGTCGATCGGACGGCCGGCCTGGTGTCTGCCGCGGGCCGACCGTTTGCCGCAGGGAAGGGGGCGCGCGACAATCGTGCGTCCGCGATCAGGCACCGGAGAGGTGGCAGAGCGGTTGATTGCACCGGTCTTGAAAACCGGCGTCGGGGCAACCCGACCGTGGGTTCGAATCCCACCCTCTCCGCCAGGTGTGCCGAGCGAACCTAGAATAAGAAATCATCCCTTTTCGTCCTTTTCCTTCCGCTCCGTGGTGCGCCGGCCAGGCGCGTCGGCGAAGCGGAACTTCCGACTTTTCTGACCGGCGGAAGCAGCGCGCGAGCGGCGTTGCTCGCGTCGCCCGGGCAGTGCCTCCAGCCGCTGGACGGTGCGCGCAAGAGGACGCGGCGCACGGCCGGGCGGGTCGACGTGAGCGTAGCCGAGGACGCGCGCTCGAGCCGCAGGTCGAAACCCGATTCCGGAAAACTGACAAGGAGGTGAGAACGCTTGCGTAAGAAATGGGCTGGCTGGGCGCGGCGGTTTCGCCGCAAGGAGGCACCCCGCATTTTCGAGAGGGTGCGCAGGAGCCGCTCGCGAGTGAAAGTGGCGAACGGCTGAGACCGTTCTCGCGGTTGCCGTCGCCACCCTCGCGACGGCCCGCGCGGGCGCCGGTGACGGATTCACGCCGGCGCGCCCAGCTATTCATATGAATAATCGACTGGAAACGGGATATGTCGAAAGGTTGTCCGAGAGCGACGGCTGCGCGGCAGAGTGCTTCGCACTGCGCAATCCGAGTCCCGGTCCGCCGCTTGAGACACCGTGTTCGCTGACCGAGAATGCTTCAGCTCCGCTGCTCACGATGTGCGGCGCGACGGAGCACGCTGCCGATTGCGTTCCCGCGAGCCGGTAGCGGCGAATCAGGAGATGCAATTGAAGAAGATGCGGTCAGCAGCGGGCAGGAAGGTCAGCCCGGCAGCCGAGGCGCCGGCCGACCGCGCGAATCCAATGACGGTCGAAGAGAAGCTGCTCGCGGCCGCGGAAGCACTCATCATCGAACAGGGCTTTCACCGGCTCCGTACGCGAGCGATCGCCGCGCGGGCCGGCGTCAACCTGGGGATGATCCGCTACTGCTTCGGCGGTATCGACGGGCTGCTGCGGAAGCTGCTGCTCCTCGACTCGGACGCCTACATCCGCCGTCAGCTGGCACTGACCGAAACCCTGGGCAGACGGCCGTCGCTCGAGGATATTCTGCTCGCGCTCCTCGCGCCGCTCGACACGCCGGCCGCGTTCACTCCGAACGCAAGAGCTTCGACCGTTCTCCACGAAGTGATGCCGTGCGCGAACGCTTCGATCACGAAGGCGGCGGAGGAGCGGCTGCACAAGAGCTTCATTCCGCTGGTCGACAGGCTGGTCGAAGCCTGTCCGCACCTGACGCGCGAAGCCATCTGCTGGAGGCTGTGCTGCGTGCTGGGAGGTGCGAACAGCCTCTATCCGAGAGCCCCAGGAGCGCAGCTGTTTCTCTCTCTGGTCGGCCACTATCCGCCGGAAGGACCGGGACGGCTGGACGAGCTCATCGCGACCGCGGCGGGCGCGCTCAGTTATCGTCCGGCGCGTTGAAACACGTCATCCGTCGCGTTCCCGCATCATACATCGTTGCTTGACAGCAGCGATTCGAGCGCCTCACTATTCAAGTGAATAGTTGAGGATAGCCGCCGCGTTCCGAGCGGCGTGTTGCCCGAGTATCTCAGCTCACATCGTTCCAAGCCGGACAGCTCGGCGGCCGGTGCGCGCCGCCGAAACGAACCAACGACAGAGAGGGGCGGGGAGGAAAGATGGTCTCGAACACGCTCATGAAGGGCGCCTCGTTGTCTGCGCTCGTCACCGCGATCGTGATGGCTCCGGGCGTCCTGCACGCGCAGGACACGACGGATCTCGAGCTCCCGGAGGTCATCGTCACGGCGCAGGGCCGCGAGCAGAACCTGCAGGACGTGCCGGTTGCCGTCTCCGTGGTCAGCGGTGAGTCGCTCGAGCGGCTGAACATCAAGACGCTCGACGATCTTTCGACCAGGGTCGGCAACGTGAAGATCACTTCCGGCACGCTGGTCAATTCGATCAACATCCGCGGTGTGGGCTCGGGCGAGAATCCGGGCTTCGAGCAGACGGTCGCCACCTTCTCCGATGGTGTCTATCGCAGCCGGTCGCGGGCTACGCAGGCCGCGCTGTTCGATGTCGAGCGCGTCGAGATCCTGAAAGGTCCGCAGACGACGTTCTTCGGCGCCAACGCCAGCGCCGGTGCTCTCAACATCACGACGCGCAAGCCGAAGGGGACTTACGAGCACAACTTCTCCGCGCTCTACGGATTCTCGGACGAGGAGTACAACATCGAGGGCGGTGTCAGCTTCCCGGTTTCCGACACGCTGGGCGCGCGCGTCGCCGGGCGTGCCTTCGGCATCGGCGGATGGGTGGATCTCGCGGGCCACGGCGACGCGCCGGACAGCCACGGCTGGCAGGGACGTGCGTCGCTGCGCTGGACGCCGAACGACGTGTTCCAGTCGGACTTCAGGATCGACTACGTGCACAACCGCACGGACAACATCGCTCCGTTCCAGCTGATGTACTGCCCGCCGCCCGCCGGGTTCCCGATGTCTTCCGTCTGCCAGCAGATCCTCGACGGAAGCCCGGGGCCCGTGGACGACAGGCTCGATTTCAAGAGCGATGCGCTGCCGAGCATCAACCGTTTCGGATTCGTCGAGGCGGCGCTCACCAACGTGCTCGACGTCGGGCCGGGAAGCGTGCGCTCGACGACGGCCTACAGCGAGCTCAGGAACTTCGCCCGCGTGGTGCTCGTGCCCCACGGCTTCCCGACGACCGTGCAGGGCTACGATCCGTTCCCCTCGGAGAACACGGAGCGTTACCGCTTCTTCAGCCAGGAGCTGCGCTTCGAGTCGGACACGGACGGCGCCTTCGATTACATGATCGGCGGGTACTTCTCGAAGGGTAAGCTCAGCTTCACGAGCCTGTCGGGCTTCTTCTTCCTGCCGCTCGGCGGGATCATCGAGAGTGTCTTCGGCGACTACCCGGACCTCGATGCGACGACGCCCGCGTCCGGGCGGGTCAACTCGCAGATCGAGGACCGCATGTGGTCGGTCTTCGTCGCCGCGACGATCCGGCCGGCGGACCGCCTGCAGATCAACCTCGGTGCGCGCTATGTGGACGTCGACAAGGACGGCCACAGAACGCTCGTGCCCGGAACGACGGTCAACGGTCGCTCCGACACGCACGTGCCGTTCACGCAGCCCGGCACCGGTTCACAGCCGCCGCTCGCGGAGGCGTTCTGCCTGGTGCTCGGCTGCTCCATCGCAGACTACCCGATCAACACGCGCGACGAGGACAAGTTCCTGCCGTCCGCGGGCCTGCAGTTCGACGTGACGCAGGACGTCATGCTCTACGCGACCTACAGCAAGGGCTTCAAGGCGGGCGGCTTCAGCGCGACGTCGTCGCCGAGCATCTTCGGGCCGGAGGAGGTCGACGCCTACGAGGTCGGCATGAAGGGTCGCTTCTTCGACCGCAGACTGACGCTCAATCTGGCCACCTTCCTCATGGATTACACCGGTCTGCAGGAGACGACCTTCGACGCGAACCTCGCCTCGACGATCACGAACGTCGCGGCGGCGCGCTCGCAGGGCGTCGAGGTGTCGCTGAACTGGCGCGCCAGCAGCCTCCTCAACGTCTACGCGGACGTCGCGTATCTCGATGCCACGTATCGCAACTATCCCAACGGCGAGTGCACGAAGTTCGACATCGTGAACACGCCTCCGGGACAGACCTGCGTGCAGAACCTGTCGGGCCGGCCACGGGCCAACGCGCCGGAGTGGAGCGGTGCCGTCGGATTCGACGTCGCATTCCCCGTCGGCGGGAACCAGCTCACCATCAGCCCGTCGGTGAGCTTCAGCTCGCCGTACTTCATGACCGCGACTGCCGATCCGCTGCTGCGGCAGGAGAGCTACGCGAAGCTCGATCTCCGCGCCGGCTTCGGGCCGGAGGGCGGCCGGTGGCAGGTCGCGCTGATCGGCCGGAACCTCACCGACGAGGCGATCACGTTCTACCGGCTCGGCGTTCCGGGAGCGAACGGCAGCGTGAGCGCGCTGGTGGACCGCGGGCGTTCCATCGGGCTGCAGTTCTCGATCACCAACTGAGACCGCGCGCCCGCTGAGCTGGAGGGAATCGTGAAGATACACAGGCTCGACGTGCCGCATTGCCTGGTCGGCGAAGGTCCCGTGTGGGACGTGGCACAGCAGGCGCTGTACTTCGTCGACATCGTGGGCAAGAAGCTGCACCGGCATGAACCCGCGACCGGGGCCACGCGGAGCTGGGACGTTCCGGGCGTCATCGGTTCCATGGCGGTGCGCGAGAACGGCGGTGTGATCGTCGCGCTGGTCGACGGCATCTACACCCTCGACCCGGCGAGCGGACAGGTGCAGCCTCTCGCGAAGGTCGAGGGCCTCGATCCGCGCATCCAGTTCAACGACGGGAAGGTCGATCGCCGCGGGCGCTTCATCGTCGGTACCACCGATTCGAACATCCGGGACTGCAAGCCCATCGGTGCGGTCTATCGCCTGGACCCCGACCACTCGCTGACGCTCATCGACTCCGGCATTCACATCAGCAACGGACCGTGCTGGTCGCCGGACAACAGGACCTTCTACTTCTCGGACAGCTTGGTCTACACGATCTACGCGTACGACTACGACATCGAGACAGGGGCCTGCACCAACCGGCGCGTCTGGGCGAATACCCGCGAGCTCGGGGGCATTCCCGACGGTGCGACGGTCGACAGCGATGGTCTGATGTGGATGGCCATCTGCGAGGGCGCGAAGGTGGTCGCGTTCCGGCCCGACGGGAAGGTGGAACGCATCGTCGACATGCCGGTGAAGCTGGTCTCGAGTGTGATGTTCGGCGGGCCGAACCTCGATCTGCTGTACGTCACGTCGATCGACCCGCGCGCGATCGGCCGGGAGGCCGAACCGGATGGCGGCGCGACTTTCGTCATCGAAGGGCTCGGTGCTCGCGGTCTTCCCGAGCCGCGCTACAGGGGATAGCAGCCGGGTTCCTGTCTGCCGATCCGGGCACGTCGCGGGGATCGGTCCACGTACTCGCGCAGTTTCGGCTGCGAATGCCGGAAGGACTCTTGCATGAAGCTGGGTAGCTGGCCGTCGATCGTCGGCATCGTTCTGTTCGGGATTCTGGGCGCCTCGACGGTCAGCAAGCTCATTCCGCTCGGCGACGGCCTCGCCGGAACGCTGGGCCTCTCCCCGGCGGAGTTCGGCTGGCTGATCTCGCTGATCGCCGTGCCGGCGGCAATCCTCGCACTGCCGAGCGGCGTCGTCGTCGACCGTTTCGGTCCGCGGGCCGTGCTGATCACGGCGGCCGCAGTGGGATTCACCGCGAACGTCATCTACTGGTTCGCACCGTCGGTTCTCTTCTTCCAGATCGCGCGGCTGCTCGAGGGCGCGGCGATCGTGCATTTCTATACCGCGGGCCCTGCGCTGCTGATGGCGAACCCGAACGAGCGGCGCCGCGGTGCCTCGATGACCCTGTGGGCGACCTATCCGCCGGTCGGGACCGCAGTGGGTCTCGCGCTCGGTGGCTTCTTTGCCGAAGGCGGCGACTGGCGTCAGCTGTTCGTCGCGCACGGCGCGCTCTATCTGGTGATCGGGCTTGTGGGTCTTCTGCAGCCGCGCATCGAGCGTCCGGAGAGCAGCAGGAGCGCGTCCGTCCGGCAGCGTGTGCTGGATCTGCGCAATGCCTATTCGCGTCCGCCTCTGCTGCTGCTCGCCTTCGCCAACTTCCTGGTCATCGGACTCGGCGTCGGCGCGAACGTCGTGTTCCCGGAGTACTTCGCGCGACTCCACGAGCTGCCGATCGTGACCGTCTCGGGGATGCTGGCGCTGGCGACACTGGCCATGGTCGTGGGCTCGCTGTGTGCCGGCGTGGCCCTGTCTCGCGGGTTCAGGACGAACGTGCTGTTCGCCGCCGTCGCGACGCTGGGGATCGTGGCCGGGTTCTTCTCGTTCTATCCCGAGCTGCCGTACGCCGCGCACTCGCTGGCCGTCGGGGTCTGGTTCTTCACCTCCGGTGCCGCGATGGCGCTCCTGATGGCATCGCTGCCAGTCGTCGCCGAGCCGCAGCGCCGCGGTGCCGCCGCGGCGCTGTGCAACCAGACGGGCGCGCTCGCGGTATTCGTCAATCCACCGCTGTGGCTCTCCGTCGCGGCCGGCGGCGGTTGGGTCCCGCTGGTCGCGTTGCAGGCCGCAGGGTGGAGCGTTGCCGTGGCGGCAATCTGGCCCGTGATCGCGATGAGTCAGCGAGACGCACCGGGGAGCGCAGCGGCGAAATCGGCGTAAGGTCGGTGAACGCGCTGGCGGCATGCGCGTGGCTGCAGTCGCCCTTTCTCTCCGGACCGTGAGACACTAACCCCGGGCACTCGCCGCGCGCGCAGGTTCCCGGAAAGGCGTTTGCATTCACTGCCGCGGCGCATTGCCACCGGGTTCGCCCGTCTGGCATAAACCGCGATAGTCAAATGGACATCACGGTCGCGCTGGCGCAATACCCGGATTCCGGGGAGGCGTCATCGCTCGTGCCGCCGCCTGATCCGATCCAGTTCCACGGAGAAGCGTCATGAGCGTCGAGTCGGGTCGATCCGCACTGAGGAGTGTGCTGCTCACGGTCTTCGGCGCACTTGCGCTCCTGCCGTCCGCGGCGGCGGCGAACGCGCAGTCCGCCGTGGTTGCCGTCTCCGCGAACTTCACGGATACGGCCAAGGAGCTCTGGGCGCTCTTCGAGAAGGAAACCGGCCATCGAGTGGTACTGAGCTTCGGATCGACCGGGCAGCTCTATGCGCAGATCTCCCAGGGCGCGCCGTACGATGTGTTTCTTGCCGCCGACGACGAGCGGACGAAAACGGCGATCGAGGCGGGCTTCGCCGTAGAGGGGACCGAATTCACCTACGCAACGGGCCGTCTCGTCCTCTACAGCTCGGATCCGGGCTTCGTAACGGGGGAAGACACGCTGCGGAAGGGTGAGTTCCAGAGGCTCGCGATCGCGAACCCCACGGCGGCACCCTACGGCGCTGCGGCGATCGAGACGTTGAAGGCGCTCGGTGTCTACGAAGCGCTGGCGCCGAAGATCGTGCAGGGCGTCAGCATCACGCAGGTCTATCAGTTCGTCGACACGGGAAATGCCGAAGTCGGCTTCGTCGCGCTGTCACAGATCAACGGAAGGGAGAAGGGATCGAGCTGGCTCGTGCCGCAGAACCTGCATGCGCCGATCGCGCAGAATGCCGTCCTGCTGAAGCACGGCGAGAAGAATCCGGTGGCCCGCGAGTTTCTGAGCTTTCTCCGGGGAGAGAAGGCGAGGGCGGTGATCGAGAAGTTCGGCTACGCTACCGGCACGCCCTGAAGGTGCTCTCAGCTGATCGATGGTCGAAAGCATCTGGTCTCCCGTCCGGCTGACGCTGGAACTCGCGTTCGTCACGACGCTTCTGCTGCTCGTGGTCGGGACGCCCATCGCCTGGTGGCTGTCGCGTTCCCGCGCACCGTGGAAGGAGGCCGTGGCGAGCGTCGTTGCGCTGCCTCTGGTGCTTCCGCCCACGGTCCTCGGCTTCTACCTGCTGATACTGCTCGGCCCGAACGGGCCCGGCGGATGGATTGCCGGCGGATTCGGGCTGCCTTCTCTGGCGTTCACGTTTCCGGGGCTGGTGATCGGATCGATGGTCTACTCGTTGCCGTTCATGGTGCAGCCCCTGCGGAACGCGTTCGATGCCGTGGGTGAGCGGCCGCTCGAGGTCGCGGCGACTCTCCGGGCTTCTCCCTGGGACGCCTTCTGGTCCGTGGCGGTGCCGCTGGCGCGGCCCGGCTTTCTGAGCGGGATCATTCTCACCTTCGCGCATACGGTGGGTGAGTTCGGCGTCGTCCTGATGATCGGCGGTAACATCCCGGGCGAGACGAAAGTGCTGTCCGTGGCTCTGTTCGATTACGTCGAGACACTGCAGTGGCGGGAAGCGCACATCATCGCCGGTGGAATGGTGGTTTTCTCGTTCGCCGTGATTCTCGCGATGAGCCTCATCGAGCGGCGGATGAGCCGTGCACGCGGATGAGCGAGCGAGTCGGCGGCATCGTCGCCTCCTTTGCCGGCAGGCTGGGCGCGTTCACGATCGACGTCGCATTCGAGATCCCTCGGCGTGGTATCACGGCGCTGTTCGGTCCCTCGGGCTGCGGCAAGACGACGATCCTGCGCTGTATCGCCGGTCTCCAGCGCCTCGAGGGCCGACTGCAAGTCGACGGTGAGGTATGGCAGGACAGTGCGCGCGGCATTTTCCTGCCTCCGCACAAGCGGCCGATCGGTTACGTCTTCCAGGAAGCGAGTCTCTTCCCGCACCTCTCGGTGCGCGAGAACCTGCTGTACGGTGCGCGGCGAAGCGGCACGAGGTCCGACGGCGGGCGCGGCTTCGACGACGTCGTCGAGCTGCTGCGACTCGACGCGCTGCTCGAGCGATCTCCCGGAACGCTTTCCGGTGGGCAGCGCAGCCGCGTGGCGATCGGACGCGCGCTCCTGTCCCGTCCGCGGCTGCTGCTGATGGACGAGCCGCTCACCGGTCTCGACCTTCGCGCGAAGGAGGAGATCCTGCCGTACCTCGCGATGCTCCATCGTGAGTTCTCCATTCCGATCGTGTACGTCAGTCACGAGATCGCCGAAGTCGCACAGCTCGCCGACCACATGCTCGTCGTGTCCGATGGGAAGCTCGTCGCCTCCGGCCCGACGGCGGCGACGCTGGAGCGGCTCGACCTGGGATCGGTCGTCGATCGCTTCGAAGCCGGGGTGGTGCTGACGTGCCGCGTCGTGGAGCAGTTGAGCGCTTTCCGTGCGACGCGGCTCGACCACCGCGGACAGAACCTCGTGGTTCCCGAAATCCAAGTCCCGATCGGTACCGAGATCCGCCTACGGGTTCGTGCCCGCGAGGTGTCGATCGCCACCCGGCGGCCGGAAGGCATCAGCATCCGCAATGCTCTGGAGGGCACCGTTTCCGAAATCGTCGAGGAGCCGGACACGGCTTACGCAGAGGTGCTGGTCGATGTCGGTGGGGCGAAGCTGCGCGCGAGGCTCACGCGTCTCGCCGTGCACGATCTCGGGCTGAAGCCGGGTCAGTCCGTGTTCGCGCTCATCAAGTCGGTGACGCTGGACGGTACGCCCGCACAGGCTCTCGCCACGGGCGTCTCCGGGAACTGAACGGGTTTCGCGCGGGGCCCTCCGGCTGCCGCGTCCACTTCGATTCAGGGAGTCACTTCGCCCTCGCGGGGCTCCTGGCCAGCCGTTTGCGAGCGACGGGAGCGGACGACTGCGCGTCCGTTCTCACGGCTATGCCGCGGAACGCCGTCTGCGCGAGGCGATCGATGCGGCGGGCGAGAGCGCGATAACGGCGTATCAGATCGGTGCCGAACGGCGTGAGCTCGACTCCACCGCCGCCCGCTCCGCCGACACTCGCCGTCGTCGCCGGCTGCGCGAACATGTGGTTGATGTCGTCCAGCAGGCGCCAGGCGTAGCGGTAGCTCATCCCGAGTTCGCGCGCCGCCCGGCGCAGGGAACCGGTACGACCGATCGTCTCGAGCAGCGCGATCTTGCCCGGCCCCAGGGAGCAGGTCGGAGTGAAGTCGATCCGGAATCGAACGGTCTGCATGCCGGTCACTCAGAAGGCGAAGCTCCCGAACGCATCCTCGTTCAGGAGGCTTCGCCCGATCAAGACCGGCGGACGCTGGTTCGATGTCGTGGATGACTCTGTGCGAGTCGGCCGCTCCCGTGACTATTCCGCCGCGGCGATCTCGACGCGCCGCGCTTCATCGGGAGAGCCGCTTCCGGTGACGAACTCGGGCTCCTTCATCTGGATGCTGGATTCGGACAGCCCTTCCTGCACCAGTGCCTCGCGTACTGCATCGGCGCGGCTTTTTGCCAGCTCCAGATTCTGCTGCGCGTCGCCGGTCTGATCGGTGTATCCGGTCACCACCAGCGGTGTGCCGCTCGCCCGTGCGGAACGGGCCACTTCGGCGAGTGTCTGCCTGTCCGCGTTGTCGATGTCCGCTTCGCCCGGTTGGAAATAGACCTGTGCCGGCAGTGAAGCGACGCGAAGTCGTGTTCCTGTTTCTGTCGTACGGTCTTCCGATGTCGCGGCCGCGGTCGTCGTGCGCGTGTCGCGGTTCTGCATGGAGCGATTCAGCAGGAACGCGAGACCGAGTACGGCGACTGCGAGGCCGATTGCCCACGGCAGCATGCTTCGCCTGCGGACCGGCTCCGGAGGCGGTTCCGGATAGGCGCGCGTGCTCTTCGCCGCCGGATCTGCGTGCGGGCGCGTGTTTCCGGTCATCGGTTCCGGCCGGACCGCCTCGGACTCGGAGACGCGTGCGTGCGTTCCCTCCGGCGCGCTTCCGACCAGGGTGTCCATGCTGCCGAAGCCGAGCGCACTCGTGATCCGTTCGTCGAGGCCGACCTTCTGGAGCACGCTGCGCTGGCTGAGGAGCAGGGAGGCGAGCCCGCCGGCATCGAGGCGTCCCTGCGTCACCTGCTTCTTGAGGAAGCCGAGCAGCAGGGGTGCGGCGATTGCGAGCAGCGTCGTGGCCGACGAGGGTCTGATGCCTGCGACCTGCGACAGAGCGTGAGTCAGGCCTCCGGTGCGGTTGCCGAGCACGCTGCCGAGCAGCGATTCGCCGGTCGAGAGCGTCGATTCCAGAGAGCCTCGGCTCCCGAGGATGTTTCCGAGCTTGCCTTCGATGCCGGGGTCCACTGCGTTGCCGGTGACGGTGCGGTAGATCTCGGCCGCACCAGCCGGGTCCGCACTGTCGCGGACGAGACTCGCGAGCAGCGCCGGCACACCGGAGCGCACGCCGGCCCGCGTACCTTCTTCCGTCTCACCAAGGAGCGTGCTGGCCTGGCGTATGAATGAGCCGCCGAGCATCGAGCTCATCGAATCGAGGATGTCGATCTTCATGGGTTGCGTTCTCCCGAAGCACCCGGCATCGGGCGAAGCGGAGCAGTAGCCGCCCGTGCCGCCCGGGTGCTGCTTCAGGAGAATCCGACGGCGTTTGCATTTCCGCCATTGGATCTTCGTCCAATGGCCACGCGTCGAGCTCGAGGTCCGGCTTCAGCGCAGCGTGTGGAGCTCGCCCCCTGCGCCGGTGTACTCGTAGAGATTCACGCCTGCTTCATCGAGCCGGCGCAGGCGTACGTCGGGAGCGGGATGCGTCGCGTACAGCAGCGACACGCGGTCGTCGTTGCGCGGAACGCTCGCGATCTTCTGCAGAACCGCAGGCAGACCGAAAGGGTCGTAACCTGCACGCGCCGCGAGCACCACGCCGTGCCGGTCGGCTTCGAACTCGGCGCCCTGATCGAGCCGCCGCGCGAAGAGCTCCGCACCGCTGCCGACGAGCCGGCGAGCCAGCTCGTCGCGGTCCTTCTCGAGCTCCTTCGAGAGCGCTTTCGCGCCCGCCCCGGGACGCAGGGCCTGGCGCATGACCTCGACGTGTTCCGGCTCGCCGCCGTGCGGATCTCGGGGCCGGACCACCCCCCGGCCCCCGCCTCTGTTCTGGGGGTCC
>QGVD01000160.1 GCA_003242685.1 Pseudomonadota bacterium
CCCCGCGCGCAGTCATTGGGGCCCGTTTAGGCGAGCCGCTCGACGCGAAATCCGCCACCAGCTCCGCGCCGTTGCCGTTGAGTCAACGGTATGAGCGAGCGAATGGGAGGGTGAGGCGTGGCTGAAATCGCGCTGACGCGCACACTTTCGGGCCTTGCCCCCGCGGACGATCACGCCCGCGAGGTGCTGCGCCGCTGGCAGCTCGGCGAGACGCTGAAGGCCGACGTGCGCAAGCCTCGCGCGCACCGCTCGCTGCGTCGCTACTGGGCGCTGGTGAATCTCGTGTACCAGAACAGCGAACAATTCAAATCGCCCGAGGCCGTCCATGCGTACTTGAAGATTCGCGCCGGTCACTGCACGCCGATCGTGAGCAAATCCACGGGCGAGGTGTTCCTGGTGCCCGATTCCATCAGCTACGACCGGCTGGACGAGACCGAATTCCGCGCAGTGTGGGAGCGCGTGGTGCAGGTGGTGGCGGATGAGATCCTGGGCACGGGCGTGCCGGAGATCGAGGCCGAGATCGCGAGGCTGTGCGGGATATGAGTGAGTCAACACGAGTGTTTGCGCCGCCTGGGCAGAACCGTTGCTCTGTTTCCGGCTGCGATGAGAAGTATTACGGGGCTGGGTTCTGCAAAAAGCATCATCAATGGCATTGGAAGCGCGGACTACTCCCGAGGCCGAAGCGGCAGACGATCGAGGAAAAGATACGCGTTTCCGTGAAGGTAGATGCGACGACGGGCTGTTGGCTCTGGCAGAGAGGCAAGAACAACAGGGGCTACGGCCGAATCTGGCTCGGCAGCAAGCAGGGCAGGGACTACGCGCATCGGGTGTCCTACCGTGTTTTCAATGGCGAGATCCCGGAATACATGGAGGTCTGCCACAAGTGCGACACGCCGGCGTGCGTTAACCCGGAGCATCTGTTCCTCGGGACGCATCACGAGAACATGCAGGACTCTAAGCGGAAGGGACGAAACCACAAGATCAAGCCGCGCTACGCCTATCAGCATCATGGGTGCCGTCTTTGCCCGAACGAGGTCTATCTGATCCGTACGGATCCGAGACCGGCGACGTATTGGGCGGCGGGACTCGGGCTGCACCCGAGCACGGTTCGCCGCATTCGTAACGGCGAAGTCTATCCGCCGGTGAAACTGGAGGATCTGGTGTGACCGACCTGCGCAAGCTCGCCCGCGGCCAGCCATGCCAGTTGCGCTTGCCGGGCATCTGTAATCACGACAACGAGACCACGGTGCTTGCGCACGTGAAGGCTGGCTGGTGCGGCTCGAGCAAGCCGCCCGATATCTGCGGGATCTGGATGTGCTCGAACTGTCATGACGTATTCGACGGGCGGCGGTACAGCGAATACAGCCGCACGGAGCTGGACGCGGAGGCGTTGCGCGCCCTGACACAGCAGCTCGTGTGGTACGTGCGGCACGGAGTCGTGAGGTGGTGAGGTGAGTCTGCACCGCCGCGCAGCCAAGCGGGCCTTCGTGGAGGAATTCGGCAGCGAGCGCGAGCTGCTGGCGTGGGTGCAGGAGCGCATGAAGTGAGCCCGACGCAGCGCAGTCTCGCCGTGCTTCGCGAGCGCTACCCGCTGGTGCAGGTGGTCGAGCGCTACATCCCGCAGGCACGCAAGAGGATCGACCTGTACGGGATCGCGGACATC
>QGVD01000052.1 GCA_003242685.1 Pseudomonadota bacterium
TGTAAGGTTGTGACCAGGCTCGTCGCGGGTGTGGACGAAGCGGGACGGGGACCGCTCGCAGGTCCCGTCGTCGCGGCGGCCGTGATCCTCCATCCGCAGCGTCCGATCGAAGGCCTGGCGGACTCGAAGACCCTGTCACCGCAGACGCGCGAGACGCTCGCATCCGCCATTCGCGAACGCGCGCTCGCGTGGTCGATCGCCTGGGCCGACCCTGCGGAGATCGACGCGCTCAACATCCTCGGTGCGAGTCTCCTCGCGATGCGGCGCGCGCTCCTCGGGCTTCCCGTCGCGCCGTCTCACGTCCAGGTGGACGGAAACCGGACGCCGCGCGTCGAGGATCTGCCGTTCGTGTGCACCTGCGAGGCGATCGTGGGCGGCGATGCCCGCGTGGCTGCGATCAGTGCGGCATCGATCCTCGCGAAGACGTATCGTGACGCCATGATGGAACGGCTCGACGCGTGCTACCCCGGGTTCGATCTCGCGGTCCACAAGGGCTATCCGACGCCCGCGCACCTCGAGGCACTGCGGACCCGCGCGCCGACGCCGCTGCACCGCCGGACGTTCGCGCCGGTGAAGCTGGCGCCGGTAAAATCGGCGCACGGGCGCTAGAGGCCGTGCCGGGAGTGTCGATGGCACCGGGCTTCGTACACCTGCGGCTGCACACGGAGTACTCGCTGGTCGACAGCGTGGTGCGCGTGCCCGAACTCGTCGCCGCGGTCGCCGCGGCCGGCATGCCCGCCGTCGCGGTCACGGACCAGAGCAACCTCTTCGCGATGGTGAAGTTCTACCGCGCGGCACTCGCGCGCGGTGTCCAGCCCATCATCGGCGTCGATCTCCTGGTGCACGAGGAGGGCGAGCGCGTCCCTGCATCGCGCATCGCGCTCCTCTGCCAGACGCAGACGGGTTACCGCAACGTCACGCGGCTCGTCACGCGCGCGTATCTCGAGGGTCAGCGGCGCGGAACGCCGCTCATCCAGCGCGACTGGCTGCGCCCGGAAGAGCTCGAAGGTCTCATCGCGCTCTCCTGCGCGACCGAAGGCGACATCGGCCGCGCACTGGTCAACGGCCGCGAGCGCGATGCGGAGCGCGCGCTCGACCAGTGGCTCGCGCTCTTCGGCGACCGCTTCTACATCGAGCTGCAGCGCATCGGACGGCCGGACGAGGAAGCGTACATCGCGGCCGCGGTGGCGCTCGCCGCGCGGCGCGGCGTTCCGGTCGTCGCGACGAACGACGTGCGCTTCCTCAGCGAGGCGGATTTCGACGCGCACGAAGCCCGCGTGTGCATTCACGACGGCACGCTGCTCGCCGATCCCGGCCGCCCGCGCCGCTACACGCGACAGCAGTACCTGCGCTCACCGCAGGAGATGGCGGCGCTGTTCGCCGACGTGCCCGAGGCACTCGCCAACACCGTCGAGATCGCGCGCCGCTGCAGCCTGGTGCTCAAGCTCGGACAGCCGCGTCTGCCGGAGTTCCCCGTGCCCGGCGGCGGCAGCACCACCGAATTCCTCTGCGCCGAGGCGGAGCGCGGGCTCGCACGCCGCAACATTCCCGCGGATCAGATGGAGCGCTATCAGACGCGGCTGCGCACCGAGCTCGACGTCATCTGCCAGATGGGCTTCGCGGGCTACTTCCTCATCGTGGCGGACTTCATCCGCTGGGCGAGGGAGAACGGTGTGCCCGTGGGTCCCGGGCGCGGATCGGGTGCCGGATCTCTCGTCGCCTACGCGCTCGGCATCACGGACATCGATCCGCTCGAGTACGACCTGCTGTTCGAGCGCTTCCTCAATCCCGAGCGTGTCTCGATGCCCGACTTCGACGTCGACTTCTGCATGGAAGGCCGCGACCGGGTCATCGAGTACGTCGCGCAGAAGTACGGGCGCGAGCGCGTCTCGCAGATCATCACCTACGGCACGATGGCGGCGAAGGCGGTCGTGCGCGACTGCGGCCGCGTGCTGGGTCTGAGCTACGGTTTCGTCGACCGCATCGCGAAGCTCATTCCGTTCGAGCTCGGCATCACGCTCGACGACGCGCTCGCCAAGGAGCCGGAGCTCAAGCGCCTGTACGAATCGGAAGAGGAGGTCAGGCACCTCATCGATCTCGCGCGCTCGCTCGAAGGTCTCACGCGCAACGCGGGCATGCACGCGGGCGGCGTGGTGATCGCGCCCTCGGTGCTCACGGACTTCACGCCGCTCTACTGCGACGAGAACGGCGGCAGCGTGGTCACGCAGTTCGACAAGGACGACGTCGAGGCCGCGGGCCTCGTGAAGTTCGACTTCCTCGGCCTTCGGACCCTCACGATCATCGACCGTGCGGTGGCGACCATCAACCGCATGCGCGCCGAGCGCGGGGAGGAGCCGCTCGACATCCGCCGGATCCCGATGGACGATCCGGAAACCTACCGGCTCCTCAAGGAATGCCGTACGACCGCAGTGTTCCAGCTCGAGTCGCGCGGCATGAAGGATCTCATCCGGCGCCTGCAGCCGGACCGCTTCGAGGACATCGTCGCTCTCGTCGCGCTGTTCCGGCCCGGACCGCTCCAGTCCGGAATGGTCGACGACTTCATCAACCGCAAGCACGGACGCATCGAAGGGCCCATCGACTATCTGCATCCGAGCCTGGAACCGGTGCTGAAGCCGACGTACGGCGTGATCCTCTACCAGGAGCAGGTGATGCAGATCGCGCAGGTGCTCGCCGGCTATACGCTCGGCGGCGCCGACCTGCTGCGCCGTGCGATGGGCAAGAAGAAGCCCGAGGAAATGGCGAAGCAGCGCTCGGTGTTCATCTCCGGTGCGGTCGAGCGCGGTGTGGATGAGAGTCTCGCCGCGCACATCTTCGACCTGATGGAGAAGTTCGCCGGGTACGGCTTCAACAAGTCGCACTCGGCCGCCTACGCGCTGCTCTCCTACCAGACCGCATATCTCAAGGCGCATTACCCGGCCGCGTTCATGGCCGCCGTGCTTTCGGCGGACATGGACAACACGGACAAGGTCGTCACGCTCATCGAGGAGTGCAAGCAGATCGGGCTCGCGGTGCTGCCGCCCGACGTGAACCAGTCGCGCTACGAGTTCGCGGTCGCCGACGCGCGCACGATCCGGTACGGGCTCGGCGCCATCAAGGGCGTGGGGCAGGGCGCCGTCGAGGCGATCATCGGCGAGCGCGAAGCGCGCGGACCGTACACGAGCCTCGAGGATCTCTGCCGGCGAATCGATCTGCAGAAGGTCAACCGCCGCGTGCTCGAGGCGCTGATCCGCTCGGGCAGCCTCGATTCGCTCGGCGTGAACCGCGCGACGCTGATGCATCGTCTGCCGACCGCACTGCAGCTCGGCGAGCAGAACTCGAAGGCGCACGAAACCGGCCAGAACGACCTCTTCGGTCTCGCACCGCAGATCGTCGTGCCCGTCGATACGGGTCCGGCGGCAGCCGAGCAGCCGGAGTGGAGCGAAGCGGTGCGGCTCGCCGGCGAGCGCGAGACCCTGGGGCTCTATCTCACCGGGCATCCGATCAACCGCTTCGAGGCGGATCTGCCGCACTTCGTATCCGCGCGCATCGGAGATCTGGTGAGCGAGAAGCCGCTCGCGGGAATGGAGAACGGCCGCGGGTTCAACGCGGGCCGGCCCGTGACCATTGCCGGGCTCGTGCACGAAGTGCGCAAGCGCGGCCCGCGCGTGAGCCTCGTGCTCGACGACCGCTCGGGCCGCATCGAGGTGACGCTGTTCGAGGACGTGTACCAGCAGCACCGGGAGCTGGTCACGAAGGACGCGCTGCTCCTCGTCGAAGGCATGCTGCGCTTCGACGAGTTCATCGACGCGTGGCGCGTGGCCGCCCGCAGGCTCGTGGAGCTCGACCGCGTGCGCGAGCAGCACGCGCGGCGTATCGTGCTCAGGTGGCCGGCGCAGCGGCGGGGTGACGTGCTCGTCGCGCGGCTCGGGGAGCTGCTCTCGAAGTGGCGCCCGGGCCCCTGCGCGGTCACCATCGAGTACCGCGGCGCAAGTGCGCAGGGCGCGCTCACGCTCGATCCGTCGTGGAACGTCAAGGCGAGCCGCGAGCTGCTCGAGCAGCTCGAGGGCCTTGCGGGGCCGGGAAGCATTCAGATCCGCTACGGACCGCCTCCGGCCCTCAGCGCTGTCGCGAGCCTTGCGGACGGCGGTCCGCGCCCTTAACCTCGCGCCCGTCTTCAGTCACGGTAACAGGGCATGGCCGTCGCCTTCCTGGATTTCGAACAGCCGATCGCCGAGCTCGAAGCGAAGATCGAGGAGCTCAAGCACGTCACCTCGGATTCCGAGGTGAACATACAGGAGGAGATCGCGCGCCTGCAGGCGAAGAGCCGGCAGCTCACGACGAGCATCTTCGCGAATCTGACGCCCTGGCAGATCACGCAGCTCGCGCGCCATCCGCACCGGCCCTACACGCTCGATTACGTCAACTACATGTGCCGTGAGTTCCACGAGCTGCACGGCGACCGCATGTTCGCCGACGACCAGGCGATCGTCGGAGGGCTGGCGCGCATCGAGCAGCGCGTGGTGATGCTCATCGGCCACCAGAAGGGCCGCGACACGAAGGAGCGCGTGCGGCGCAACTACGGCATGCCGAAGCCGGAAGGCTACCGGAAGGCGCTGCGCCTGATGCGGCTCGCGGAGCGCTTCCAGCTTCCCATCGTCACGCTGATCGATACGGCAGGTGCATACCCCGGCGTCGGCTCGGAAGAGCGCGGACAGAGCGAAGCCATCGCGCGCAATCTCTTCGAAATGTCGGTGATGCGCGTGCCCATCGTGAGCGCCGTGATCGGCGAAGGCGGATCGGGCGGCGCGCTCGCGATCGGCGTGTGCGATCGTCTCCTGATGCTCCAGTACAGCACCTATTCGGTGATCTCGCCGGAAGGCTGCGCGTCCATCCTGTGGAAGAGCGCGGACAAGAAGGAGGCGGCAGCCGAGGCGCTGCAGCTCACGGCGGACCGGCTGCAGAAGCTCGGGCTCGTCGACGAGGTGCTCGAGGAGCCGCTCGGCGGCGCGCATCGCGACCCGCAGGCGATGGCGCAGGCGCTCAAGGCCGCGATCCTCCGTCACCTCGACGATCTCTCGAAGCTCTCGCCCGAGGAGCTGGTGGCTGCGCGCGCGGAGCGCCTCGCGTCGTTCGGCGTGTTCTCGGAATCCGATTCGTAGGTTCCGTCCGCCTGCGCGAGCCGGGATGGCGGGCGTGACGCGCAGCTCCTTCGGACCGGACTGGCTCGATCGGCGTCTCGCGGAGCTGCTGCCCGGCTATCCGCGCGTCGCGGTCTGTGTCGCGTTCAGCGGAGGGCTCGACTCGACGGCACTCCTCGCGGCGCTCGCGCCGTTGAGCAAGCGCCTCGCTGAACTCCGCGCGATTCACGTCGACCACGGAATCAATCCGGCGAGCGGGCGCTGGAGCCGCCACTGCCGCACGCTCGCGCGCGTTCTGCACGTGCCGCTCGGCGTACGCAGAGTATCGGTCTCGCGGGCGCGCGGCACGTCGCTCGAAGCCGCCGCACGTGCCGCGCGTTACGAAGCGCTCGCCGCTGCGCTGAAACCGGGAGAGTTCCTCCTCACCGCGCATCACGAGGACGATCAGCTCGAGACCGTGCTGCTGCAGCTCATGCGCGGCGCGGGCATCGCGGGACTCGCCGCGATGCCGGAGATCGTGCCGTTCGCTTCCGGATGGCTCGCGCGTCCGCTGCTGCCGCTGCCCCGCGCGACCCTCGAGCGCTGGCTGCGCGATCGCGGCATCCCGTGGATCGAGGACGACAGCAACCTCGACGAGCGGATCGACCGCAACTATCTGCGGCTGAAGATCGTGCCGCTGCTGCGCGCACGGTGGCCGGGCGCGGGTGCCGCAGTCGCGCGCAGCGCGCGGCACGCGGCGCAGGCACAGCGTATCCTCGATCGGCTGGCACGCATGGACGTGGAGCGCGCGGCCGACGGCGATGCGCTCTCGGTGCCCCGCTTGAGGGCGCTCGATCTCGATCGTCGGCGCAACGCGATCCGCTTCTGGATCGCGCGCGCGGGCGTGCCGCTGCCGGATGCGCGCCGGCTCGAGGAAATCGCGCGCACGCTGTTCACGGCGCGCGCAGATGCCAATCCCGTGGTCGAGTGGGGCGACGTAGCCGTGCAGCGCCACGCGAATCGGCTGCTGCTCCGGCCGCGCACGCTCACGGTGCATCGTTCACCGATCGAGTGGCTCGTGACGCGGGACGCGAAGCTGCAGCTGCCGGGCGATCTAGGGACGCTCGAGCTCGTGGAGGATGCGCGCGGGCCCGTCGATCTCGATGCGCTGCCGCCGAAACTCACGATCCGATGGCGCAGCGGAGGCGAGCGCATCCGTCTCGACGCGCGCGGACCGCGCCGCGCGCTCAAGGATCTCCTTCAGAGTGCGCGAGTGCCGCCCGCGGAGCGGGCACGCGTGCCGCTCGTCTGCGACGGCGAGCGAGTGCTCATCGTCGGCGACCTGTGGATCGATGCGGCGATTCGCGCGGGACCCGGTTCGCGCCGCCGCGGCAGACTCGTCTGGCACAGAATCTCACTTCGCGCAAGTCGCACGTGACGTACCCCGGGAGAGGTGCGTCGCGTTGAGAGGGACGCCCCGATTTGCTAACCTGTCGGCCCGTCGTAAAGCGGCCCTCTCGGTGCCCGATCTCCTCGACGGAAATCCCTTAAATGCCGCGATTCGTATTCGTCACTGGCGGTGTCGTGTCCTCGTTGGGCAAAGGCATCGCATCCGCCTCATTGGGCGCGATTCTGGAGGCTCGGGGCCTCAAGGTCGCCATGGTCAAGCTGGATCCGTACATCAACGTGGATCCGGGAACCATGAGTCCCTTCCAGCACGGTGAAGTGTTCGTCACGCACGATGGCACCGAGACCGACCTCGACCTCGGCCATTACGAGCGCTTCGTGCGGACCACGACCGGGCGGCACAGCAACTTCACCACCGGGCGCATCTACGAGCGCGTGATCGCCAAGGAGCGGCGCGGCGACTACCTCGGCGCCACGGTGCAGGTGATTCCGCACATCACGGACGAGATCAAGCGCAGCATCATGCTCGGCGCCGACGAGGCGGACGTGTGCATGGTCGAGATCGGCGGCACGGTGGGCGACATCGAATCGTTGCCGTTCCTCGAGGCGATCCGCCAGATGGGCGTGGAGCTCGGGCGCAACAACTGCGTCTACATGCACCTCACCCTCGTGCCGGTGATGGGCTCCGGCGAGATCAAGACCAAGCCCACGCAGCACTCGGTGAAGGAGCTGCGCAGCATCGGTATCCAGCCGGACGTGCTGCTGTGCCGCTGCCGCCATCCGCTGCCCGAGGAGCAGCGCCGCAAGATCGCGCTCTTCACGAACGTCGAGGAGCGCGCGGTGATCTCGGCCGTCGATTCGGACGACATCTACAAGATTCCGATCCTCCTGCACGAGCAGGGACTCGACGACATCATCGTCGACAAGCTGCGCCTCGACGTGCCGCCGACCGATCTCTCTGAGTGGCGCCAGGTCGTCAACGCGAAGGCCAACCCCGACGGGCAGGTCGACATCGCGATGGTCGGCAAGTACGTGCAGGTGCGCGATTCGTATCTCTCGCTGAACGAGGCGCTCACGCACGGGGGCCTCAAGACCCGCACGCGCGTCAACATCCATTACATCGAGTCCACCGACATCGAGAAGCACGGCACGCACTGCCTCAAGGACATGGACGCGATCCTCGTGCCGGGCGGCTTCGGCGAGCGCGGCATCGAGGGCAAGATCCAGGCCGTGCGCTTCGCGCGCGAGAACCGCATCCCGTATCTCGGCATCTGTCTCGGGATGCAGATCGCCATCATCGAGTACGGACGCAACGTGCTCGGCCTCACGGACGCGAACAGCACGGAGTTCAACCGCGCGACGCCGCATCCCGTCATCGCACTCATCACGGAGTGGCAGGATCAGTCGCGCGGCGTTCAGCAGCGGGACGAGACGTGCGCCAAGGGCGGCACGATGCGCCTCGGCGCGCAGGAGATCGTGCTGAGCGCAGGCTCGCTCGCACGCGAGATCTACGGCAAGGACGTCATCATGGAGCGGCACCGGCACCGCTACGAGTTCAACAACAACTACCTCGAGCGCTACCGGCAGGCCGGCATGCGCTTCTCCGGCTTCTCGCGCGATGGACTCGTGGAAGTGATCGAGCTGCCGAACCATCCGTGGTTCATCGCGACACAGTTCCATCCGGAGTTCACGTCCACGCCGCGCGACGGCCATCCGCTCTTCACGAGCTTCGTGCGTGCGGCACGCGCCCGGCGCACAGCCGAGCTGCCGCAGGCGGCAGGAGCCTGATTCCATCATGAAAATCGCCGGCTACGAGGTCGGGCTCGACCGACCCTTCTTTCTCATCTCCGGTCCCTGTGTCATCGAGAGCCAGACGCTCACGGAGGAGATCGCGGGCCGGCTGAAGGAGATCACGGGCCGGCTGTCGATTCCGTTCATCTTCAAGGCGTCCTTCGACAAGGCGAATCGTTCGTCGCGCACGAGCTACCGGGGTCCCGGCATCGAGCAGGGGCTCAAGGTGCTCGATCACGTGCGGCGCACGGTCGGCGTGCCGGTGCTCACCGACGTGCACGAGGACACTCCGCTCGCGGAGGTCGCGGCGGTGGTCGACGTGCTGCAGACGCCGGCGTTTCTGTGCCGTCAGACAAACTTCATCGTGAACACCGCCTCCCAGGGCAAGCCCGTCAACATCAAGAAGGGCCAGTTCCTCTCGCCCTGGGAGATGAAGAACGTGGTCGACAAGGCGCGCTCGACAGGCAACGAGGCGATCCTCGTGACCGAGCGCGGCTTTTCCTTCGGGTACAACAACCTGGTGTCGGACATGCGGAGCCTCTCGATCATGCGCGACACGGGTTGCCCCGTCGTTTTCGATGCGACGCACTCGGTGCAGCTCCCGGGCGGGCAGGGCACCGCCTCCGGCGGCCAGCGCGAGTTCGTGCCGGTGCTGGCGCGCGCCGCCGTCGCGGCCGGCGTCTCGGGACTTTTCATGGAGACGCATCCCGAGCCCGAGAAGGCTCTTTCCGACGGTCCGAACGCCTGGCCGCTCGGGCGCATGGAGTCGCTCCTTTCGACGCTGCTCGAGATCGATCGCGCCGTGAAGAACAGACCCTTCGAGGAGTCCCTGCTATGAGCCGAATCGTCGACATCCGCGGCCGCGAGATCATCGACTCGCGCGGCAATCCCACCGTCGAAGCCGACGTCGTTCTGGAAGGCGGCGTGGTCGGCCGTGCGGCGGTGCCGTCGGGTGCTTCGACGGGTACCCGCGAAGCGGTGGAGCTGCGCGACGGCGACAAGAAACGCTATCTGGGCAAGGGCGTGCTGAAGGCGGTCGAGCACGTCAACACCGTGCTGCGCGACGCGCTGGTCGGACAGGACGCGCGCGACCAGGCTGCGATCGACCGCCGCATGATCGAGCTCGACGGTACCGAGAACAAGGGCCGTCTCGGCGCGAACGCGCTGCTCGCGGTCTCGCTCGCGACCGCGCACGCCGCTGCACGCGCGGCCGGTCAGCCGCTGTGGCGCTATCTCGCGAAGGGCCGGGAGCCCGTCATGCCGGTGCCGATGATGAACATCGTCAACGGCGGCGCGCACGCGAACAACAGCCTCGACATCCAGGAATTCATGATCCTGCCCGTCGGCGCGCCCAGCCTGCGCGAGGCGCTGCGCTACGGTGCGGAGGTCTTCCACACGCTGAAGAAGCTGCTGAACGACCGCGGGCTGTCCACGGCGGTGGGTGACGAAGGCGGCTTCGCGCCCGATCTCGGCTCCAACGAGGAAGCTCTCGGGGTGATCCTGCAGGCCATCGAGCAGGCGGGCTACAAGCCGGGGAAGGACATCTATCTCGGCCTCGACGTCGCGAGCTCCGAGCTCTACAGGGACGGCCGCTACCACCTCGAGTCCGAGGGACGCACGTTCACCTCGGCCGAGTTCACACGATACCTCGCGGATCTGGTTTCGAAGTACCCGATCGTCACCATCGAGGACGGCATGAGCGAGGGCGACTGGGAGGGCTGGGCGGGCCTCACCCGCGAGCTCGGGTCGAAGGTTCAGCTCGTCGGCGACGATCTCTTCGTCACCAACACGAAGATCCTCTCCGAGGGCATCGCGAAGAAGGTGGCGAACGCCATCCTCATCAAGCCCAATCAGATCGGCACCCTCACGGAGACGCTCGAGGCCATCGAGATGGCCGACAAGGCGGGCTACGCCTCGGTGGTGTCGCATCGCTCGGGCGAGACCGAGGACAGCACCATCGCCGACATCGCGGTGGCGACGGCCGCCACGCAGATCAAGACAGGCTCGATGTCGCGCTCCGACCGCATCGCCAAGTACAACCAGCTGCTGCGGATCGAGGCCGAGCTCGGCAGCGTCCGCTACGCCGGGCGGGACGCCTTCCCGGTCAAACTCTGATCCGGGCAGCCGCTACCGGCGGCGCACAACTGTGAACTGGTCGCCGCGGGCCCTCTTGCCCGCGGCGTTCCGTCTGTTAGGCTCGCGCGCATGAAATGGCTCGCTGCAGCGCTCCTCGTCGTCGTCGTGCTCCTGCAGTACCGGCTCTGGCTGTCCGAGGACGGCGTGCGCGAGCTCAGGCGACTCGAACGGGCGGTGGCGGCGCAGCGCGCGGAGAACGAGCGGCTCGCCGATCGCAATCGGCAGCTCGCCGCGGAGGTCCGCGATCTCAAGAAGGGCATGGCCGCTCTCGAGGAAAGGGCACGGAGTGAGCTCGGCATGATCGCCGCGAACGAGACCTTCTATCAGGTGGTGCCGCCGACGACGCCGTCCGCCGTCGAGGAAGACCGGACACGCACCGCCGCGCGCTGATGCGCTACTGGCTCGTCATGCCGGCCGCAGGCCTCGGGCGCCGGTTCGGCGAGGCCATTCCCAAGCAATACGTTTCTCTGGCCGGGCGCACCGTCCTCGAGTGGGCGCTCGCGCCCTTCCTCTCCGATCCGCGCTGCATGGGCATCGTCGTTGCCCTCGCGCCCGGAGATCCTCACTGGCCCGCCGTTGCGCGCCGGCTCCCGCCGCTCACCACCGCCGTGGGCGGCATGGAACGCAGCGAGTCCGTGCGGCTTGCGCTCGAGGCGCTCGCGGGCCGTGCGGCGCCGGAGGACTGGGTGCTCGTGCACGACGCCGCGCGTCCCTGTCTGACGGCGGCCGATCGCGACCGGCTGCTCGACCGGCTCGCGGACCATCCCGTCGGCGGGCTCCTGGCGGTACGAGCGGCAGACACTCTCAAGCGCGCGGGCAGTGACGACGCGGTGGACGAGACCGTCGACCGCAGCCGGTACTGGCGCGCGCTCACGCCGCAGATGTTCCGCTACGGCAGGCTCACGGAAGCGCTCGAGCGCGCCGCCGCGCAGCGGCGATTTCCGACGGACGAAGCGCAGGCCATGGAGTGGCTCGGCGAGCGGCCGGTGCTCGTCGAAGGCTCGGCGCGCAACATCAAGATCACTTCGCCCGAGGACCTCGAGCTGGCCGCGGCGTTCCTCGAGGGGGGCGGCGCAGTGGAGCGGAAGATGCGAATCGGTACGGGAATCGACGTCCACGCCTTCGGTCCGGGCGACCACGTGATGCTCGGCGGTGTACGCGTGCCGCACAGGCGCGGCGTGATCGCTCACTCGGACGGCGATGTCGTGCTGCACGCCGTGTGCGACGCGCTGCTCGGCGCCGCGGGGCTCGGCGACATCGGCCAGCACTTCCGCGACGACGATCCGCGCTGGGCGGGTGCCGACAGCCGCGAGTTCGTGCGCGCGGCGATGGCCATGCTGCGCGGACGCGGATTGAGCGTCGCGAACTGCGACGTGACGCTGCTCGCGCAGGAGCCGCGCATCGGGCCGTATCGCGATGAGATGCGCCGCAGTCTCGCGGAGCTGCTCGAGGTGGAAGAAGACCGGGTGAACATCAAGGCGACGACGACGGAACGCCTCGGATTTCTCGGCCGTGCGGAAGGCATCGCGGCGCAGGCCGTCGTGCTCCTGACCGGCGACTGAGCGGGACGGCGGGATCGCGAATCGCGACCGCGCCGGAGGATGCATCGTGATCGATCCGGGTCTGCTGCGAGCCGCGCTCGATCCGCCGCGTGCGCACGGAGCGCCCGCAGTGCGCGGCCGAATGCGCGAGACTCCGGAGGACTTCCTCGTAGAGGAGGAGCTCGGCTTCGAGCCGTCCGGTGCCGGCACGCACGTGCTGCTGCGCGTGCGAAAGCGCGACGCGAACACGCAGTGGGTGGCGCGTGAGCTCGCACGCCTGGCCGGATGTCGCCCGATGGACGTGGGCTACGCGGGACTCAAGGATCGCCGTGCAGTCGCCCGGCAGTGGTTCTCCGTGCCCAGGGGACGGCGCGCGCCGGGCGAGTGGATCGGCGCGGGAGGCGAAGGATTCGAGGTGCTGGAAGCGCACGCGCACGACCGGAAGCTTCCACGCGGCGCGCTTGCCGGGAATCGTTTCACTTTGAGGCTGCGGGGCGTGGAGGGTGGCCGCGATCTGCTCGAGGCACGGCTCGCGGCGGTCGCACGTGAAGGCGTGCCGAACTACTTCGGTCCGCAGCGCTTCGGACGTGGCGGCGCGAACCTCGCGCATCTCGGTCGTGCGATCGACTCGCTCGACCGGCGCCAGCGGAGTTTCGTCCTCTCCGCGGCGCGGAGCCTGATATTCAACGCCGTGCTCGCGGAGCGCGTGACCGCCGGAAACTGGAACCGGCTGCTGCCGGGCGACGTTGCCAATCTCGACGGCCGCGGGAGCATCTTTCAGGTAGCCGAGCTCGACGACACGCTGACGGCGCGCTGCGAGCGGATGGAGCTGCACCCGACCGGACCGCTGTGGGGCAGGGGGACGACACCCGCGTCGGGCAGCGTCCGGCTTCTGGAGGAACGCGTCGCCTCGGAGCTCGAAGCGGCGAGCCGCCTGGTGTGCGCGGTCGGCATGCGCCACGAGCGGCGGAGTCTGAGGCTCCCCGTTCGCGATCTCGAGCACGAATGGCGGACGGACGACGAGCTCACGCTCCGCTTCCGTCTCGGAAAGGGGAGCTTCGCGACGACGGTGCTGAGGGAGCTCGGTGACTTCGCGCAGCCCGATGCGGGCGAGGCGCACGAGGAGGAGGACGCATGATCGAGATCGAAGATCACGGCCGCGTGCGCCGGCTGCGGTTGAACCGGCCACCCGTCAATGCTTTCGATCGGGCACTGCTCGAGTCGCTCGACGCAGCGATGCGTCAGGCCGTCGCGGACGACAAAGGCGCGGTCGTCGTCTGCGGCCAGCAAGGCCTCTTCTCGGCGGGGCTCGACATCCGGGCCCTGCTGCCGCTCCCGCCGGCGGAGATGAGATCCTTCTGGCGGCTGCTCATCGACGTGCAGGCGACGATCGCGCAGCTTCCGATTCCGGTCATCGCGGCGCTGACGGGACATTGCGCCGCCGGCGGCACGGTCCTCGCGCTGTGCTGCGACTACCGGATCATGGCAGCCGGCGACTGGAAGATCGGTCTCAACGAGGTGCAGGTGGGCCTCTTTCCGGGACGGCTCATCCATCGCGCCTTCGCGCGACTCGTCGGTCCGCACCGTGCAGGCGAGATGCTGGCGCGCGGCGCGCTGATCGGCCCGGATACCGCGCTCACCGTAGGGCTCGTCGATGAGGTGCGGCCGATGGACGAGGTCGTCACGCGCGCGCACGCCTATGCGGAGGAGCTCCTGAATCTGCCGCCGCGCGCCTTCATGCGCACGCGTGCCATGGCCCGCGCGGATCTCGTGGCGCTCTTCGATACGGTCGACGAGGCGATGATCGACGAGGTGACCGAAGGCTGGTTCAGCGAGGAGACCCAGTCCCGCCTCCGGGCGCTGTTCGTGCGGAAGAACGGTTGAGCAGCACGTACAGCGCACCCGTGCCGCCGTCGGCCGGACGCGCGGGAACGAAGGCGACGACGGACGATGTCCGCCGCAGCAGGCTCGTGACGACGCTTCGGAGAACCGGGCCACGCGTACCGGAACGCAGCCCCTTGCCGTGCACGATGCGTACGCACTGCATGCCTTCGGCGAGCGCGTGGTCGAGGAAGTCGCGCAGGGCGAGCCGTGCCGCCTCCGTCGTCAGACCGTGCAGATCGATCTCGGCCTCGACAGGGTACTGGCCGCGCCGCAGACGGCGGAGGCGCGCTTCCTGTACGCCCGGGCGGCGGAACACGAGCTCGTCGCCTGCGGCTGTCGCGTCGTTCCCCGTCACGCCGTTGAAGCCTTCATCCCGAACGAGGCGATCGCCGGCGTGGGAGAAGGGTTTCCGCCCGGCAGCAGCGCGTGCCGCTGGAGCAGGGCGGGCGAGCGGGGCACGCGGCTCGTGGACGAGCGGCTTCACGCCGCGCATCGCTTCGCGGAAGAGCGCGCGTTCATCGTCATCTTTCTGCTTGTGCTTCACGGTGACGGCCCGATGGGGTCGTGGTGCCATGTTCGCGCGAAGCGCCAGGGAGGCGAAAGGAGTCGCTCGGTTCGGAGCCGGCAGCCGCTCTGCGATCGCACGCGGGACGGCTTTCGGCCCGAACCGGGAGAGTCCCTCTTTCCGGCCGCCAAGATGATGATTTGTCTCAAGAAAGACCCGCCGTCTCTGGTATATTGACGCGCCCTTTCGCGCACCCTTACGACTCCCGCGACGAAGTCCGTGAAGATTCTGGTCAGCAACGACGACGGCTACCGGTCCGAGGGGATCCGCCGTCTCAGAATGGCGCTGAGCGACCTCGCGGAGGTCACGGTGGTGGCTCCGGACCGCAACCGCAGCGGCGCGAGCAATTCGCTGACGCTCGACGTGCCGCTGCGCGTGTTCGACGTGGAAGAGAACGTCTACTTCGTACCCGGCACGCCGACCGACTGTGTGCACCTCGCGATCTCCGGACTCTTCGACTTCGAGTTCGACATGGTCGTCTCGGGCGTGAACGACGGACCCAATCTCGGCGACGACGTGCTCTACTCGGGGACCGTGGCGGCGGCCATCGAAGGACGATTCCTCGGGCTGCCGACGATCGCCGTGTCGCTGTGCACCGGGCCGGGAACGGGCGGGCATTTCGAAACCGGCGCGCACGTTGCGCGCCTCCTCGTCAGACATCTCATGAAGCGGCCGCTCGAGCGCGCGCTGATCCTCAACGTGAACGTGCCCGACGTACCTTTCGAAGCCATCCGCGGCTTCAAGCCGACGCGTCTCGGATATCGCCATCGCTCCGAGCCGGTCATCCGCGCCCACGATCCGCGCGGCCGGCCCGTGTACTGGATCGGTCCGGCCGGCCCGCAGCAGGATGCGGGACCGGGTACGGACTTCGACGCGGTGGCGAACGGCTATGTATCGGTGACGCCGCTGCAGATCGATCTCACGCGCCACGCCGCGCTGCCTGCCGTGGGGGCATGGCTGGAGGAGCTCGATGCCTGATCTGCGCTTCGCCGGAATCGGCATGACTTCCGCGCGTACGCGCGACCGGCTGGTGCAGCGCCTGCGCGAGCAGGGCATCACGAATCTCGCGGTGCTCGACCGCATCCGCAACGTGCCGCGCCACATCTTCGTCGACGAGGCGCTGGCCAGTCGTGCCTACGAGGACACGGCGCTGCCCATCGGCTTCGGTCAGACGATCTCCCAGCCGTACATCGTCGCGCGCATGACGGAGGCGCTCCTCGAGGGCGGGCCGCTCTTCAATGTTCTCGAGGTCGGCACCGGCTGCGGCTATCAGACCGCCGTGCTCGCGCCGCTCGTGCAGAAGCTCTACACCATCGAGCGCATCGAGCCGCTCGTGCAGCGGGCGAAGCAGCGCATCAAGGAGCTCGGCATCCGCAACGTGCGCTTCCGTCACGGTGACGGCTCTCTCGGCTGGAAGGCGCACGCACCGTACGACGGCATTCTCGTGACGGCGGCACCGCTCGTCGTTCCGGACGCGCTGCTGCAGCAGCTCAAGGTCGGCGGCCGGCTCATCGTTCCCGTCGGACCGGAAGGGCAGCAGGAGCTCGTCCGCATCACGCGCAAGGAGCAGGGCTTCCACCGGCAGTCCCTGGGGCCGGTTGCCTTCGTGCCGCTGCTGAGCGGCATCACCTGAGGCTCCGCGTGGAGCTTCGGATCGCTCGAAGAAAGCGATGTAAGAGACTGAAACCGCTTGTCTTTATCTTGATCGCCGCGCGGGCACGCTAGCATCCGCTCATGACCGGATCATTGCGACGCGCCAGTAGGTACCGACCGGCACCCTCGAACGGTCAAGACGTTGCCGCCGCGGCCGCGCTTGCACGGCGGGATACAAGGTGCTTAACTCCCACCTGTCGCCGATCGCCGACACGCCAAGCGGGGGAGGACAACCGGCAGAAGGCACAGGGTGGAGGGAAGCATTGCAAGAAGAAGAAAAACAATCGAAACAAGAACAACAAGAAGCGCGCAATTATTCGAGTCTGTCAGCTTCGGATGATTGCCTGGTTGGTTGAAATTCCCTCCCCCTGTGTCTTCTGCCGGTCGTCCGTCCGGCCCATCCCTCAAGCAGGTCTCACTCCAGGAACAGCGCTGCGGCGACGCGCCGCCCTTCCTGCACCAGGATGTTGAACGTCCGGCAGGCCGCGCCGAGATCCATCGCCTCGAGGCCGATTCCGCGCTCGATGAACGCCGCGCGGACGTGCCGCGCCGGAAAGAGCTGAGTCGCGCCCGTTCCGAGCAGCACGACCTGCGGCTCGAGCCGGAAGATGGGCTCGAGGTGCTCGATTTCCAGATCGGCGGGACGCAGCGGACTCCAGTCGGTGATCACGGCGTCAGCGGAGACGATGCAGTTGCTCTGCACGACGCGCTCGCCGATGCGCACCTCGCCGCGGGCATAGCTTCTGATCAGGTTCACGCCCTGATCGGCGTCGAGTGTGAACTTCATGATCTGTACGATACGCCTCCGTGCGTGAGCTCGTCATCGTCATTGCGGATCTCTTCTTCCGTGACCCGGCTTCGGGCGGCGCAGTGCGTGCGCCGGGTCTCGAGCGCATCGCCCGTCTCGGCACGTCGACGCCGATCGCGCGCGGCTGGCGTTCGTGGCTCGCCGAGCGCATCGGACGTCCCGACCTGGCGGCGCTGCCGCCCGCGCATGTCGCAGCGAGACTGCTCGAGCTGCCGGCCGAGGAGCTCGGGTCCGCGTCCTTCGCAGTTCCAGTGCATCTGAGCCCCGGCGTCGCCGGGGTCCATCTCTACGGCCATGGGCTGCTCGACGTCGACGACGCCGAGAGCCGCGAGCTGGCGGCGGACTTCGAGCGTACTTTCTCGGGCTCGGGTTTGCGTCTGCTGCCGCTTGCAGGACGTGAGCTGCTCGCGGTGGGCCCCGTGCTCTCCGGGCTCGGGACGCCCGATCCCGCTCAGTGTCTCGAAGGTGACGTGGCGACGGCGCTCGCTGCAGGTTCCGCAGACATCCGCAGGCTGTCCGCCGAGATCGAGATGTGGCTGCACGCGCATCCCGTGAACGAGCAGCGCGCGCGGCGCGGTGAGCCGACCATCTCCACGCTCTGGCTCTGGGGAGGGGCGCCTGCGGGAACGGCCGTGCGGTCGGATTCCTGGCGCGGGCGAAGTGCGTCGTCCGCTCGTTCACTGCCCATCGCCTTCGCCGACGATGTCTTCGTGGCAGCGCTGTGGAGGCAGTGCGGAGCGGAGAGCCGGCCGCTGCCGGATGCCCTCGATGAAGTGCTGGCGTCGCCCGAAGAGCGTGGTGTGCTCGTCGTGCACGCTTTCCGGCTGCTCGATCGACGCCGTCCCGCCACGCGCGAAGAGGCGCTCGCGGCGGTGGACCGTGCGTGGATTGCGCCGGCGGTCGGCGCACTGGGTGACGAGCTCGGGCGTCTGACGCTCGTGCTCAGCGACCGGGAGCTCACGCTGCGTGCCCGTGACCGGTACAGATTCTGGCGGCGCGCCGCCGATCCGCTGGAGGCATTGCGTTGAAGCTGCGGATCGTGCGGCGCAGTGTCCCCGCGGCTCGCGGGGTCCTGGACGGAAAGCTGCATCCCGTGCTCGAGCGCGTGTATCTCGGCCGCGGCGTGCGCTCCGCCGCCGAGCTCAGTACCGCGCTCGACAGACTCCTGCCGGTCAGCTCGCTGGAGGGGGTCGAAGCCGCGGCGGAGCTGCTGCTGCGGCATCGTGAGAATGGCCGCATCCTGGTGATCGGTGACTTCGACGCCGACGGCGCCACCAGCACCGCGCTGATGCTGCGCGCGATGCGCGCATGGGGTTTCGCGAACGTCGACTTCCTCGTGCCGAACCGCTTCGAGTTCGGCTACGGCCTCACGCCCGAGATCGTCGCGCTCGCGGCGCAGCGCGCACCGACGCTGATCGTGACGGTCGACAACGGCATCTCGAGCGCAGCAGGCGTTGCGGCCGCACGAGAACGCGGCATCGACGTGCTCATCACCGATCACCATCTGCCGGGCGAGGAGCTGCCCGCTGCCAACGTGATCGTGAATCCGAACCTCGGGCAGAGCCGTTTCGCGAGCCGCGCGCTCGCGGGCGTCGGAGTCGCGTTCTACGTGATGGCGGCGCTCAGGCGTCTGCTCGACTCCGCAGGGCTGACGCCGCCCTCGGCACCGAGCGTCGCGGAATTCCTCGATCTCGTCGCGCTCGGAACGGTTGCCGACCTCGTGCCGCTCGATGCGAACAACCGGGTGCTCGTGGCTCAGGGTCTGAGGCGGATCCGCGCAGGGCGCTGTGTCGCCGGCATCCGCGCGCTGCTCGAGGTCGCCGGGCGGCGCATCCCTGACCTCACCGCTGCCGATCTGGGATTCGCCGTCGCGCCGCGTCTCAACGCGGCGGGCCGCATCGACGACATGAGCATCGGCATAC
This sequence comes from Pseudomonadota bacterium, assembly GCA_003242685.1. GTDB lineage: Bacteria > Pseudomonadota > Gammaproteobacteria > Steroidobacterales > Steroidobacteraceae > ZC4RG24. The sequence goes on from QGVD01000052.1 coordinate 18,825, forward strand.
GGTGCCTCCTCACCGACGATCCCGCGCAGGCGCGCATGCTCGCTGCGCGCCTCGACCAGCTCAATCAGGAGCGGCGGGCGATCGAGGCGCGCATGCAGGCCGATGCTCTGGCCGCCGTGCGACGTCTGCGCGACCCCGCGTTCGCGGACCGTCATCGCGGTGTGTGTCTCTTCGACGAGAGCTGGCATCAGGGCGTCGTCGGGCTCGTCGCGAGCCGGCTGAAGGATCGCTTGCGCCGTCCGGTCGTCGCGTTCGCGCGCGCGTCCGACGGCCTCCTGCGCGGCTCGGCGCGCTCGGTCAGCGGCATCCACATCCGCGACGTTCTCGATGCGATCGCCGCGCGCCATCCGGGCCTCATCAGCCGTTTCGGCGGACACGCGATGGCGGCGGGACTCACGCTCGAGCAGGACAGGCTCGACCGCTTCGCGCGGGCGTTCGACGAGGAAGTCGCGCGCTGGATGGATGCCGCGAGCCTCGCCGACTGCATCGAGACCGACGGCGAGCTCGCCGTGCACGAAATAGCCCTCGAAACCGCGGATGCGCTGCGCGCGGGAGGGCCGTGGGGGCAGGCCTTTCCCGAGCCGTGCTTCGACGGCACGTTCACGATCAGAAATGCGCGCATCGTCGGCGAGCGGCACGTGAAGATGTGGGTCGAGGTGCCGCGCACGGGACGCAGCTTCGATGCGATCGCGTTCAACTTCCTCGGCGTGGACACCGGGAGCGAGCTTCCGCAGGGGCAGGCGCAGCTCGTCTACCGGCTCGACATCAACGAGTACCAGGGCGAGCGGCGATTACAGCTCCTCGTCGATCATCTCCTGCCCCCGGGCGCCGTGCACGGCTGAGACGGCGGGCAGGGTGGCGGTGGAAATCGCGGATCGAGGCGTTTAGCATTGCCCGCCCCTTTACGCAGGCTCGAACGGAAGATGGAACTCAACCAGCTCAGACGGCAGCTCAGAGACCTCGAGGAGCGCATCGGCTCCTTAAGGGGGTTTCTTTGAGTACGACCGCAAGAAGGAACGGCTGGAAGAGGTAAACCGCGAGCTCGAAGACCCCACGATCTGGTCGAATCCCGAGCGCGCACAGGAGCTCGGGCGCGAACGCGCGCGGCTTACCGCCGATCTCGAGGCGATCGATCGCACGTCCTCCGGAATCGCCGACGCCAGCGAGCTCCTCGAGCTGGCCGCGGCCGAGGAGGACGCCTCCGCCGTGCAGGAAATCGAGCGGGACGTGCAGCGCCTCGAGAACGAGGTGCGCCGCCTCGAGTTCAAGCGCATGTTTCGCGGCGAGATGGACTCCCGCAACGCCTTCCTCGACATCCAGGCGGGAGCCGGCGGCACCGAAGCGCAGGACTGGGCGCAGATGCTGCTGCGCATGTACCTGCGCTGGTGCGACGCGCACGGCTTCGAGTGCGAGGTGATCGACTCGAACCCCGGTGAGGTCGCGGGCATCAAGAGCGCCACCATCGCCGTGCGCGGCGAGTACGCCTACGGGTGGCTCCGCACCGAGACGGGCGTGCACCGTCTCGTGCGCAAGTCGCCGTTCGACTCCGGCAACCGCCGCCACACGTCCTTCGCCTCGGTGTTCGTCTCGCCGGAAGTCGACGACGAGATCGAGATCGAGATCAATCCGGCGGATCTCAAGATCGACGTCTATCGCTCCTCGGGCGCGGGCGGCCAGCACGTGAACAAGACCGAGTCGGCGGTGCGCATCACGCACCTGCCGACGGGCATCGTGGTCGCGTGCCAGAACGAGCGCAGCCAGCACAAGAACCGCTCGACGGCGATGAAGATGCTGAAGGCGAAGCTCTACGAGCTCGAGGTGAACAAGCGCAACGCGGCGGCCAAGGTGCTCGAGGACTCCAAGGCCGACGTGAGCTGGGGCAATCAGATCCGCTCGTACGTGCTCGATCAGTCCCGCATCAAGGATCTGCGTACGGGCGTCGAGGTGGGCAACACGACCGCCGTCCTCGACGGCGATCTCGATCAGTTCCTGGAAGCCTCGCTGAAGGCAGGACTTTGACGGGCCGGCAGCGGCGCGCGTGCATCCGGCCCGGGAATCGCAACGCTACGAGACAACGGGGTCCAGCGTGACGGCCGACAATCCAGACGAGAAGGAACAGCATCGGGACGAGAACCGGCTGATCGCGGAGCGGCGCGCGAAGCTCGCCCAGCTCCGGGCTTCCGGGAACCCGTTCCCCAACGATTTCAGGCGCGACGCGCTCGCGGCGCAGCTTCACTCAGCCTACGGCGACCGCAGCAACGAGTGGCTCGAAGCGAACCCCGTCCGCGTGCGCGTCGGCGGTCGCATGATGTTCAAGCGCGTGATGGGCAAGGCGAGCTTCGCGAAGCTCGCCGACCGCACGGGGCAGATCCAGATCTTCCTGCAGCAGGACGTGCTCGGCGACGTCTACGACGCGTTCAAGACCTGGGACATCGGCGACATCCTCGGCGCAGAAGGGCAGGTCTTCCGCACGAAGGCTGGCGAGCTGTCCGTGCGCGCGGAGAAGCTGCGCCTGCTCGTCAAGTCGCTGCGTCCGCTGCCCGACAAGTGGCACGGTCTCGCCGACACGGAGCTGCGCTACCGGCAGCGCTACGTGGACCTCATCGTGAACGAGCGCAGCCGCGAGGTCTTCCGCACGCGCACGCGCATCATCCGCTACCTGCGCGACTTCCTCGATGCGCTCGACTTCCTCGAGGTCGAGACGCCGATGATGCAGCCGATTCCGGGCGGCGCGACGGCGCGGCCGTTCGTCACGCATCACAACGCGCTCGATCTCGACATGTATCTGCGCATCGCACCGGAGCTCTATCTCAAGCGCCTGGTCGTCGGCGGCTTCGAGCGCGTGTACGAGATCAACCGGAGCTTCCGCAACGAGGGGCTGTCCACGCAGCACAACCCCGAGTTCACGATGCTCGAGCTCTATCTCGCGTACGCGGACTACCGCGACCTGATGGACTGGGTCGAGAAGGCGCTGCGCGGGCTTGCGCAGAGCGTGCTCGGCACGGAGAAGATCGAGTACCAGGGCCGGCAGTACGATCTCTCCGCGCCCTTCCGGCGCGTGACCGTGGAAGACGCGGTGCTCGAGCAGAATCCCGGGCTCGACCGCGCGCGTCTGCGCGACCGGGAGTATCTGCGCGCGTACTGCGAGAAGCTCGGCATTCCCGTGCACGACCGCGATGGGCCGGGCAAGCTCCTCATCGAGATCTTCGAGAAGACCGTCGAGGACAAGCTGCTCGATCCGACGTTCGTCTACCTCTATCCGGCGGAGGTCTCGCCGCTCTCGCGCCTCAACGACGCGGATCCGTTCCTCACGGACCGCTTCGAGTTCTTCGTCGCGGGGCGGGAGCTCGCGAACGGCTTCTCCGAGCTCAACGATCCCGAGGATCAGGCGGCACGGTTCAGGGCGCAGGCGGCACGCAAGGAGGCGGGCGACGAGGAGGCGATGTTCTACGACGCCGACTACATCCGCGCGCTCGAGTACGGCATGCCGCCGACCGCGGGCCTCGGCGTCGGCATCGACCGGCTGGTGATGTTCCTCACCGACTCGCCCTCGATCCGCGACGTCGTGCTGTTCCCGCACCTGCGGCCGGAGAGCTGAATGTCCGACGCGCCCATCGGCGTCTTCGACTCCGGAGTCGGGGGTCTCACGGTGCTGCGGGAGCTGCTCGCGGCGCTGCCCTGCGAGCGCTTCGTGTATCTCGGCGATACCGCGCGACTGCCCTATGGCACGAAGAGCGCCGAGACGGTGGCGCGCTACGCCTGTCAGGCGGCGACGGCGCTCGTCGGGCGCGGCGTGAAGTATCTCGTGGTGGCCTGCAACACCGCGTCATCGGTCGGACTTCCTGCCATCCGCGAGCGCGTGCCCGGCGTGCCGGTCATCGGTGTGATCGAGCCGGGCGCGCAGGCCGCATGTGCCGCCTCGCGCTCGGGACACATCGCCGTCATCGCGACCGAAGGCACCGTGCGCGGCGGCGCCTATCAGCAGGCGATTCTGCGTTGCCGGCGTGACGCGCGGGTGAGCGCCCGCGCCGCGCCGCTCTTCGTCGCGCTGGCAGAAGAGGGTATGTGCGACGGCACGATCGCGCGCGAGGTCGCGCGGCACTACCTCGAGCCGCTCTTCGGCCGTCCTGCCGGCGAAACGCCCGACACGCTGGTTCTCGGCTGCACGCATTTCCCGCTGCTCGCCGGACCGATCCGCGCGGTCGTGGGTTCCGACGTCGCGATCGTCGATTCTGCGGCAACCACAGCGCGTGCGGTCCGCGAGGCGCTGCGCGCGGCCGGCATCGAGCGCCGCTCAGGGAACGGCAGCGTGACTTTCCTGGCAACGGACGGGCGCGAGCGATTCGCGCGAGTCGGCGGTCACTTTCTCGGCCGCGACATCGACCCGCGCGAAGTCGAGCTCATCGACCTCTGAAGCCCGCGGCGCGCCGCGCGGTGTGACGCAGCGGGAACGCACGGCAGGATTCCTGCGGCCGGTTCGTGCGCCGCCTCAGACCGGCAGGGAGTAGGGGAGCTCCAGAGGATCCGCTTCGATCGACGGTGCCGCGGACGCGTCGGCCGCATCGTCCTGCGCCTCGGCCGCCGCGGCTGCACCCGGCTGCACGTTGGTCACCGCGAGGAACTCGCAGCGTCCATCCTCGAGCACGACCGCATCCACCACGCGAAAGCTCCGGCCATCCGAAAGCCGACCGGTGTCGCCGGGCGCAAGCTTCAGGGGTCCGCGCGAGACGAAGCGCTGCATGCGCCGCTTGACCCGCCCGCGGTAGTGAGCGCGTGCGATCACTTCCTGGCCCGTGTAGCAGCCCTTGCTGAAAGCGATCGCGCCGAGCAGATCGAGATTGAGCATCTGCGCCACGAAGGCTTCGGATGTCGCCGCATACACCTGCGGCAGACCCGCCGCGATGTCTTCGCGCCGCCATGCCTCGCGCAGCGCACGGGCGCGATCCGGGTCCACATCGGGTGATGCACAGGCGGATTCGTCGCTGCCGGAGACGACGAGCCAGCGCGGAACGCGTCCGGGCACGCGTACGACGATGCGGTTCGCGTCGACGCGCTGCTCGTCGACGTTCTCGGGAAAGGCGTCCGAGCGGGCGCCGTCTCCGATCACTCCCTCGAGGCGCCATCGCTCCGACGCATCGGCGATTCTGACCCTGGAACGCAGTACGTACTTTCCGAGACGGCTCGCGACGGGAGCCACGAGCTCTCTCGGCAGCAGTGCGAGCAGCTCACCCGAGGGCAGAGCGATGAGCCTGAGGAGCGCGATCGTGCGCCCCTGCGGATTGTGGTAACCGGCCAGGCACGAACGTCTCACGTCGACGCGCGTCACGTCGTTCGAAAGCTGTCCCTGCAGGAACGTAACGACGTCGGCGCCGCTGAACTCGACGGCACCGAAATCGGCGAGCTGCGCGATCCTTACCTCGTCGTCCATCTTCCGCGTTGTTTTTGCTCGGGAATCCGGTGGTCCGGAAACGCGAATTCTGGCAGACTTGGCGGCCATGCAGAACGGCACGGATCAACGGTCCGAAACCAAAGCCCAAGCTCCTGACGAGAACAGCGAAGCGCGCCCGCCGGAGCCTGCGTCCGGTGTGCGGCCGCGCGAGATCGGCGGTCCCGCGGGACCCGAGCCGACGCGCTACGGCGACTGGGAGCGCAACGGGCGTTGCATCGATTTCTGATGTCCTGATGAACGAATAGCGGCACGAACCGTGCGCAAGGCACACGCGCCGCCGCGGGAGAGCTCATGCGCGAACGACCACTGTCGCCGCATCTGTCGGTGTACCGTTTCAAGTACACGCTGACCACTTCGATCTCCAACCGCGTTTCCGGGCTCGTGCTGTCGCTGGCGCTGCCCGTGCTCGTCTACTGGCTGATGGCGGCTGCGAACGGTGCGGAAGCGTATGCGAGGGCGCGCGAGCTGCTCGGGCACCCGCTGGCCAGGGTGATCTATGCCGTGCTGCTGCTCGCCTGGTCGTATCACCTGCTCAACGGGATCCGGCACCTGGTCTGGGACACGGGGCGGGGGCTCGAGCGCCGCCAGTCGCAGAAGAGCGCGTGGTTCGTCGGTATCGCTTCCATCGTGCTCGCGCTCATACTCATCTACGTCACGCTGTTCTCGCGCGGAGGGACGCCGTGAGCCTTCGTAGTCCTCTCGGCCGCGTGCTCGGTCGCGGCGCGGCCCACGAAGGCGTGAGCGAATGGTGGACGCAGCGGGTGACCGCCGTCGCCCTCGTGCCGCTCACGCTGTGGTTCCTGTTCTCGATCCTCGCGCTGCCCGCGCTCGACCATGCGACGGTGGTCGAGTGGATGCAGGGCGGCTGGACGACGGTGCTGCTCGTGCTGTTCGTCGTCACGGCGGCGTGGCATTCGCAGCTCGGCGTCCGCGTCGTCATCGAAGACTACGTGCATGCGCCCGGCGCCAAGACGGCGCTGCTGATTCTCGTCACCTTCGCGCACGTGCTGCTCGGCGCGGCAGGCGTGTTCGCCGTTCTCAGAATCGCGTTCGGAGGAGCTGCTGCATGAGCCGCGCTTACGAGTTCGTCGATCACACGTTCGACGTCGTGGTGGTCGGCGCGGGCGGAGCGGGGCTGCGTGCAACGCTCGGGCTCGCCGAGGCGGGTCTGTCCACCGCGTGCATCACCAAGCTGTTCCCGACCCGCAGCCACACGGTGGCGGCGCAGGGCGGCATCAGCGCCGCGCTCGGCAACATGGGTGAGGACGACTGGCGCTGGCACATGTACGACACCGTCAAGGGATCGGACTGGCTCGGCGACCAGGACGCCATCGAGTTCATGTGCCGCGAGGCGCCGTCCGCGGTCATCGAGCTCGAGCACTACGGCATGCCGTTCTCGCGCACCGAGGACGGGCGCATCTACCAGCGTCCGTTCGGCGGCATGACGACGCACTACGGAAAGGGCATCGCGCAGCGCACGTGCGCGGCGGCGGACCGCACCGGTCACGCGATGCTCTTCACGCTCTACCAGCAGGCCATCCGGCGCAACGCGCGCTTCTTCATCGAGTACTTCGCGATCGATCTGATCATGGAGAACGGCGAGTGCCGCGGCGTCGTGGCGCTCGACATGGCGGAAGGAACGCTGCACCGCTTCCGCGCTCACATGACGATTCTCGCGACGGGCGGCTACGGACGCGCGTACTTCTCGTGCACGTCGGCGCACTCCGTCACGGGCGACGGCAACGCCATGGTGCTGCGTGCGGGTCTGCCGCTGCAGGACATGGAGTTCGTGCAGTTCCACCCGACGGGCATCTACGGCGCGGGATGCCTCATCACCGAGGGTGCGCGCGGCGAGGGCGGATACCTCACCAACGCGAACGGCGAGCGCTTCATGGAGCGCTACGCGCCGAACGCCAAGGATCTCGCGTCCCGCGACGTCGTGAGCCGCGCGATGACCATCGAGATCCGCGAGGGTCGCGGCGTGGGTCCCGAGCGCGACCACATCCTGCTGCACCTCGAGCATCTCGGTCCCGAGGTCATTCACGAGCGGCTGCCGGGCATCGCGGAGACGGCGCGGATCTTCGCGGGCGTCGACGTCACGAAGGAGCCCATTCCCGTGCTGCCCACCGTGCACTACAACATGGGCGGCATTCCCTGCAACGTGCACGGCGAGGTCGTGCGCCCGAAGGACGGCAATCCCGACGCCGTCGTGCCGGGTCTCATGGCGGTCGGCGAAGCGGCGTGCGTGTCGGTTCACGGCGCGAACCGGCTCGGCTCCAACTCGCTGCTCGATCTCGTCGTGTTCGGGCGCGAAGCCGCGCGGCAGTGCGCGCGGCTCATCAAGCCCAACTCGCCGCACCGGCCGCTGCCGAAGGACGCCGGCGAGCTCGCCGTCTCGCGGCTCGACCGCTACCGTCATGCGAACGGCTCGCGTCCGACCGCTTCCATCCGCCTCGAGATGCAGCGGATCATGCAGAACGACGCGTCCGTGTTCCGCACGGGACCCACGCTGCGCGAGGGCATGGCGAAGCTCGCCAGGACCTTCGAGTCGCTCCAGGACGTGCGCGTCACTGACCGCTCGCTCATCTTCAACACGGACCTGATCGAGACACTCGAGCTCGAGAACCTGCTGCTGCAGGCGACCGCGACGATCCACTCCGCCGAGCACCGCACGGAAAGCCGCGGCGCGCACGCGCGCGAGGACTACCCGCAGCGCGACGATCAGAACTGGCTCAAGCACACTCTGGTATGGGTCGACGAGCGCGGCCGGACGCGCTTCGACTACCGTCCGGTGCACATGTCAACCCACACGTGCAGGGTCGAACCCCACCCCACAAGGGCAGAAGCAGAAGAGTGGCCAAT
>QGVD01000053.1 GCA_003242685.1 Pseudomonadota bacterium
CGCTCTGGAGCTGGTGGGGGCGAGGTCTCTCCCTTTTTGGTTCCACTTCTCCGGAACGTCTGGGCTGCGCCGCCACAGCCCGAGCTTGGGCGCTTCGTGTAACGCGCCCTGCGAGGTGCCGCCGTCGCCGATGAACGTGAGCGCGCAGCGCTTCTCGCCGCGGATCTTCATCGCCATGGCGACTCCTGCCGCGTGCAGCGTCTGCGAGCCGATGGGCACCGCCCATGCGAAATCGTGGCGCGACGCTGTGAAGTCGTTGCCGCGCTCGTCGCCGCCCCAGTAGAGCAGCACGTTCGTCATCTTCACGCCGCGCCAGAACTGCGCACCGTACTCGCGATAGACGGGAACGAGCACGTCGTCGGGGCGCATCGCCGCGCCGACGCCGACGTGGGTCGCCTCGTGACCGAGACACGAAGCGTACGTTCCGAGCTTGCCGGTGCGCTGCAGATTCACCGCCTTGGTGTCGAAGACGCGCACGAGCGTCATCAGGCGGTACATCTTCAGCATCTCCTGCGCGTCCTCCGCGAACGGCGGCAGCGGTCCGGTCGGTTTGCCGGAAGGATCGAGCAGCTGGTGATACTGGATCTCGAACTCGGCTACGGTCTTCAAGGTCATTGACGCACTCCGAGTCGCATCCGCCGGCGCGCGGATGCGCAAAGGATTATAGACCCTGCCCCCGTCCGCGGTTCGCGGGCGACGCGCCTTCCGCGTGCACCGGACCGATCTCCGCGGCGCGGCCGAGCAGCACGCGCAGCACACGATCGAGCACCGCGCGTTCGCGCTCGCTGAGCGGCCGGATGAGCTCGCATTCGTAGCGCAGCGCGAACGGCACGACCTGCGAATACACGCGATGACCCGCGGGCGAGAGCCGCAGCAGCGAACGGCGCCTGTCGTTCGCCGCGACACGCCGCTCGAGACGGCCCGCGCGCAGCAGCGAGCTCACCGCGCGGCTCACCGCGACCTTGTCCATGGCGGTGCGCTGCGCGACTTCCGCGGCGGAGAGATCGGGTGTGGATGCGAGCACGGCGAGCACGCGCCACTCCGGAATCGTGAGCCCGAAACGCTGCTGATAGGCACCCGCGATGGCCGTGCTCACGACGTTCGCGAGCACCGACAGCCGATAGGGCAGGAAGCGATCGAGCTGGAGTCGCTGCGTCCGGCTCATTCCGCGGGTGCTCACGACCGGTCCTCGAGGAGTATAATGGTTACAAGTGTAACTAATTCCGCCTCTCGGTGTGGAGGGCGATCATGGGCGAGATTCACGACAACCCCATGGGCACGGACGGATTCGAGTTCGTCGAATACACCGCACCGGATCCCCAGCTCCTGCGTACGCTGTTCGAGCGGCTCGGCTTTCCCGTCGTCGCGCGCCACCGCAGCAAGAACGTCACGCTGCACCGGCAGGGCGACATCAACTTCATCATCAACGCCGAGCCCGACAGCTACGCACAGGCCTTCGCGCGGCAGCACGGACCTTCCGCATGCGCGATGGCGTTCCGCGTGCGGGACGCGGCCTATGCGTACCGCCGGGCGCTTGAGCTCGGGGCGAAGCCGGGACCGCAGACCGCCGGACCCATGGAGCTCAACATTCCGTCGATCGAGGGCATCGGAGGCTCTCTGATCTATCTGGTGGACCGCTACGGTGAACGGGGAACGATCTACGACGTCGACTTCCATCCCGTGACGCCGCCTCCCGTGGAGTCGGCCGGGCTCCTGCGCATCGACCACCTCACGCACAACGTCATGCGCGGCAACATGGACCGCTGGGCGGGCTTCTACGAGCGGGTCTTCAACTTCAGGGAGATCCGCTACTTCGACATCGAGGGGCGCAAGACGGGGCTGTTCTCGCGTGCGATGACCTCGCCGTGCGGCAAGATCCGCATTCCCATCAACGAGTCACAGGACGACAAGAGCCAGATCGAGGAGTACCTGCGCGAGTACCGCGGCGAGGGCATCCAGCACATCGCGCTCGCGACGGACGACATCTACCGTACGGTGGACGTCCTGCGCCGCCACGGCGTCACGTTCCAGGACACGCCGGATACGTACTACGAGGCGATCGACGAGCGCGTGCCCGGCCATCAGGAGAGCGTCGAGGAGCTGCGCCGCAGGCGGATCCTCATCGACGGGAATCCGAAGGCGGGCGAGGGCGTGCTCCTGCAGATCTTCACCAAGAACGTCATCGGCCCGATCTTCTTCGAGATCATCCAGCGCAAGGGCAACGAAGGCTTCGGCGAGGGCAACTTCCGCGCGCTGTTCGAGTCGATCGAGCTCGATCAGATGCGCCGCGGAGTGATCTGACGCCTCTGCCCGTGTGAGCCTCTCGCTCCGGGACGGGGCGGGAGGCTCAGGGCCTGTGCTCGCGCGCCAGGTATTCCTCGCTCTGCATCTCGATGAGCCGGCTCACCGTGCGCTCGAACTCGAAGCGCAGCCGCTCGCCGCGGTAGAGTTCCTGCGGCGGCGCCGCTGCGGAGACGACGAGATTGACGTTGCGGTCGTACAGCTCGTCGACGAGCGCGATGAAGCGCCGCGCCGCGTTCTCGGAAGCGGAGTCGAGCACCGGCACGTCGGACACCAGCACCGACTGATACTCGCGCGCGATCTCGATGTAGTCGTTCTGGCTGCGCGGGCCTTCGCACAGCGCGGCGAACTCGAACCACACCGCCGTATCGCTTTCACGCACCACCGGGATCTTTCGGCCCTCGATCTCGATGTGCCCGCCGGTCCGGCCGCCGCCGTCGGACAACTCCGTGAAGAGCGACGCGAGTCGCCGAGGCGTATCGGGTGCATTCGAAGGCAGATAGGTGCCCGCCTGGGTGAGCTGCCGGAGGCGATAGTCCGTCGCGCCCGCGAGCCTCAGCACGTCGGTATGCCGCTCGAGCAGCTCGATGGCCGGCATGAAGCGCTGGCGCTGCAGGCCGTCCTTGTAGAGGTCGCGCGGCGGTACGTTCGACGTGGCCACCAGCGTGACGCCTCTGCGGAACAGTCCGTCGAAGAGCCCGCCGAGCAGCATCGCATCGGCGATGTCGGTCACGAAGAGCTCGTCGAAGCACAGCACGCGGGTCTGCCGCGCGATGCGCTCCGCCACGATCTCGAGCGGCGACTCCTGATCGCGGAGCGTGCGGAGCTCCGCGTGCACGTCGTGCATGAAGCGGTGGAAGTGCCGGCGGCGCGCCTCGAACGGGAGGCTCCGGTGAAAGAGATCCATGAGCCAGGTCTTGCCGCGGCCGACGCTGCCCCACAGATACACGCCGCGCGGCGCCTCGCGACGCCGCCGCCCGAGGCGGCGCAGGAAACGCCCCGCGAGCGAGGCATCCGTCTCATGCGCGGCGATGAGCCGTGAGCGCAGCTCGTCGAGCCGCGCGACGACTTCGAGCTGCGCGGGATCTTCCCTGAAGCCGCGCTCGCGGATCTCGCGCGCGTAGAGTTCGCGCAGCGAGACGCCCGCCGCGTCCGTCGATCGACCGTCCATCAGGCGCGCGCCTTCAGCTCGAAAGCTCCGGCAGGTTGCGGAAGTACTCGAGCGCGCCTGGATTGGCGAGCGCATCCGTGTTCTTGACCGGCTGACCGTGGATCACCGCCCTCACGGCGAGCTCCACGAGCTTGCCCGAGATCGTCCGCGGGATGTCGGGCACCGCGATGATCTTCGCGGGCACGTGGCGCGGCGTGGTGTTCGTGCGGATCTGGTGCCGGATCTTCTCCTTCAGCGCCTCGTCGAGCGTCACGCCGGGCTTGAGGCGCACGAACAGGATGACTCGCACGTCGCCCTGCCAGTCCTGGCCGACCGCGATCGACTCCAGGACTTCGTCGAGCTTCTCCACTGCGGAATAGATCTCGGCGGTTCCGATGCGCACGCCGCCCGGATTGAGCACGGCATCGGAGCGGCCGTAGATCACGAGCCCGCCGCGCTCCGTGAGCTCCGCGTAATCGCCGTGGTGCCACACGCCGGGGAAGCGCGAGAAATACGTCGCGCGATACTTCTCGCCTTCCGGATCGTTCCAGAACCCGACGGGCATCGAGGGGAAGGGCGCCTTGCAGACGAGCTCGCCCTTCTGACCCCGCACGCTGTTACCGTTCTCGTCGAACACGTCGACGGCCATGCCGAGACCGCGGCACTGCAGCTCACCGCGGTAGACGGGCAGCAGCGGATTGCCGAGCGCGAAGCACGAGATGATGTCGGTGCCGCCGGAGATGGACGAGAGCAGCACGTCCTGCTTGATGTCGCGGTAGACGAAATCGAAGCTCTCGGGCAGCAGAGGTGAGCCGGTGGACAGGATCGTCCGCAACGCGCCGACGTTCACCTCCTGTGCCGGGCGGAAGCCGCTCTTCTCGAGCGCCTGCAGATACTTGGCGGACGTGCCGAAGATGGTGATGCGCTCCTGCTGCGCCATCCGCCACAGCACGCCGGGGTCCGGATGGAACGGCGAGCCGTCGTAGAGCACGAGCGTGGCTCCCGAGGCGAGGCCGCTCGCGAGCCAGTTCCACATCATCCAGCCGCACGTCGTGAAGTAGAAGAAGCGGTCCGCGCGGCGCACGTCCGTGTGGAGCTGGTGCTCCTTGAGGTGCTGCAGCAGCGTTCCTCCGACGCCGTGCACGATGCACTTCGGCGCACCGGTCGTGCCGGAGGAGTACATGATGAAGAGCGGATGGTCGAAGTCGGTGCGCACGAAATCGAGCGCGGCGCCGGGCGTTCCGAAGCGGCTCCAGAGGACGGCGTTGCGCAGTGCGCCGATCGCCGGCTCTGCGTTCACATAGGGCACGACGACCACGCGCTCGACCGAAGGGAGCTTCTCGAGGAACGTCGCGATGCGCTCGAGCGAGTCGAGCGTCTTGCCGGCGTAGAAATAGCCGTCGGCGCAGAACAGAACCTTCGGCTGGATCTGACCGAAGCGGTCGAGCACGCCCTGCACGCCGAAGTCCGGCGAGCAGGAGGACCAGATGGCCCCGAGGCTGGTCGCCGCGAGCATGGCGACGATCGTCTCGGGCAGGTTCGGAAGAAAGCCCGCCACGCGGTCACCCGCAACGACACCTGCTGCGCGCAGGCCTGCCGCAACGCGCGCAACCTCGGCATGGAGCTGCCGGTAGGTGAGCGCGCGCCGCGCTCCCCGCTCGTTCACGAAGATCAGGGCTTCCTGATCGTCGCGATAGCGCAGGAGGTTCTCCGCAAAGCTGAGGCGCGTGCCCGAGAACCACTTCGCGCCGGGCATTGCCTCGGGGTTCTGCAGGACGGGGCCGTCACCCCATTCGGCGCGCACGTCGGCGAAGTGCGCGACTTCCGTCCAGAACTGGTCCGGCGCGCGCAGCGACCATTCGTAGAGCGATTCGTAGTCTCGAAGCGCGAGCTCACGCCGCGCGTTGACGCACTGGATGAAGCGCGTGAGGTTCGCGTTCGCGATTCTTTCTGCGGAAGGACGCCAGATCGGATTCATGTGCGACTCGCTGCGGAAGGATTCTGCTGCCGGATACCCATCGAGCGTCGAACCGCCGTCTTCTACAGTGTCTGGTAATTCGGGCCGGAACCGCCTTCGGGTGTCGTCCAGTCGATGATGGCGTAGGGGTCCTTGATGTCGCAGGCCTTGCAGTGCACGCAGTTGGCGGCGTTGATCTGCAGCCTGCGGCCGCCCTGTTCGTCCTCGATGATCTCGTACACGTGCGCGGGGCAGAAGCGCTCGCAGGGGTTGCCGAACTCCCGCGTGCAGCGATCGATGCAGATGCTCGTATCGCGCACCTTGAGGTGCGGCGGCTGATTCTCGTCGTGCGTCGTCGCGGCGAAGAACACCGAGGCGAGGCGGTCCCGCGGCGGCAGCGTGCGCTCCGTCCACCCGCGGTCGGGGGAGACGTAGTCGTCGAGCTTGCGCAGGCGCGCGTAGTCCGGCTGCTCCGTCCTGAGCGTCCACGGCGTGCGTCCGCCCGTGACGACTTCGAGCGCCGCGTTCGCCATGCCGAACCACAGTCCGCGCTTGAAGCCGGGCTTGAAGTTGCGCACTGCCTTGAGCTCCTGACCGCCGGGCGAGGCACGCCAGCGCGCGTCGAAACCTTCCGGTGAGCCTTTCTCTACGAGGTGCTCCGCCGCGAGCATCCCCGAGCGGATGGCCTGGTGCACGCCCTTGATCTTCGGCACGTTCACGCCGCCGGCTGCATCGCCGACGAGCATCGCGCCGGGCATCTCGAGCCGCGGAATCGACTGCCAGCCGCCGGCCGCAATCGTACGCGCGCCCGCCGCGACGATCTGTCCCCCCTCGAGGAGCGGCGCGATGGACGGGTGATGCTTGAACTGCTGGAACGCCTCGAACGGCGCGAAGCGCGGGTCCTCGTAGTCCAGGCCGACGACGAATCCCACGTACACGCGGTCCTGGTCGAGGTGATATACGAAGCTCCCGCCGTAGGTGCGCGAGTCGAGCGGCCAGCCCAGAGTGTGCTGCACGAGACCCGGCTCGACGCGTCCGGGCGGAAGCTGCCACAGCTCCTTGAAGCCGAGCCCGTAGGTCTGCGGGCACACACCTGCGTCCAGCCGGTAGCGGTTGATGAGCACCTTGGCGAGGCTGCCACGCGCGCCTTCGGCGATCACGGTCGTCTTCGCGCGGATCTCGGGGCCCGGCGTGAAGTTCGGTCCCGGCTCACCGTTCCTTTCGAGACCGACGTCGCCGATGCGCACGCCCGCGACTGCGCCTTCCGGCGTAAAGAGCGGTTCCGCCGCGGAGAAGCCCGCGAACACGTCGACACCGAGCGCTTCCGCCTTCTGCGCGAGGAGCTGGTTGAGGAGCCCCAGCGACAGAATGAAGTTGCCGCGGTTGTGCATGTGCGGCGGCAGCGGCAGCGGGATGGAGGCGTGGCGCGTGAGCAGACGGAACTCGTCGCGCTTCACCGGCACGCACACCGCGGGCGGCGTCTGCCGCCACTCGGGCATCAGCGCATCGAGCGGTCCGGGTTCGACCACCGCGCCGGAGAGCGAATGTGCGCCGATGGTGGAGCCTTTCTCGAGCACGCAGACGTTCACCGCGGCGTCGAGCTGCTTCAGGCGGATCGCGCACGCGAGCCCCGCGGGACCCGCGCCCACGATCACGACGTCATACTCCATTACGTCCCGTTCGATGCCCTCGACAGTGCTCACGGTTCGCGACTCTCACCTGGGTTGCATGCGGATGGCGCCGTCGAGGCGGATCGTCGTGCCGTTGATCATCGGAATCTCGAACACTGCCGCCACGAGCCGCGCGAATTCCTCCGGCTCGCCGAGACGCGCCGGGAAGGGAATCTGCCGCGCGAGAGACTCCTGCACCTCGGGCGGCATGGACGCGACCATCGGCGTACGGAAGATGCCCGGCGCGATGGAGACGCAGCGGATGCCGAACTGCGCCAGCTCGCGCGCGATGGGCAGTGTCATGCCGACGAGGCCTGCCTTGGTCGCCGAGTAGGCCGCCTGGCCGATCTGGCCCTCGAAGGCGGCGATCGAGGCGGTGTGGATCAGCACGCCCCGCTCGCCGTCGGCGGTCGGCGTGTTCTGCTGCATGATCGCCGCGGCCGCCTTGTCGCACAGGAAGGTACCGATGAGGTTGATCTGCACGACCTTCGCGAAGAAGTCGCCCGCCATCGGCCCGCTGCGGCCGAGCATGCGACCTGCGCCGATCACGCCCGCGCAGTTGACGAGCAGGTTGAGGCCGCCCATGCGCTCGGCGGCGGCCTGCATCGCGGCGTTCACCTCGTTCTCGGACGAGACGTCGCACCGGACGAATCCCGCGTTCGCGCCGAGCTCGCGTGCGGCTTCGAGGCCGGGGCCCTCCTGCACGTCGAGGAGCGTCACCCTGCCGCCGCAGCTCACGATGTGACGGGCGACCGCATTACCGAGACCCGAGGCGCCGCCCGTCACGACGGCGCGCGCATCCTGGATTCTCATGCGCAGACCTCGCTGTTCCTGTCCTCGCTTTCTGCCTCACAGTGTACCCGGGCGCGGAGCTTCGTGCGGTCGAGCCCGCACGCGCCCGCCGCTCACATCCGGAAGATGCCGTAGCGCTCGGTATCCGGTGCCGGGCCGTGAGCCGCGAGGTGAAGGGCGAGCCCGACGACGCGCCGCGTGTCGAGAGGATCGATGATGCCGTCGTCCCACAGCCGGGCGGTCGCGTAGTAGGGGTGCCCCTGCGTCTCGTACCGCTGCCGGATCTCGTCCATGAAGCGCTGCTGCTCGCTCTCGGGCCAGGTCTCGCCGCGCGCCTGCATGCCGTCGCGGCGTACCGTCGCGAGCACCTGTGCGGCCTGCTCGCCGCCCATCACCGAGATGCGCGCGTTCGGCCACATCCACAGGAACCGCGCGCCGTACGCTCTGCCGCACATGGCGTAGTTCCCCGCGCCGAAGGAGCCGCCGATGATGACCGTGAGCTTCGGCACGCTGGCGCAGGCCACGGCCGTGACCATCTTCGCGCCGTCCTTCGCTATCCCTGCGTTCTCGTACTTGCGGCCCACCATGAAGCCCGTGATGTTCTGCAGGAAGAGGAGCGGCACGCGGCGGCGGTTCGCGAGCTGCACGAAGTGCGCGCCCTTCAGGGCCGACTCGGAGAAGAGGATGCCGTTGTTCGCGACGATCGCGACCGGGCAGCCCCAGATGCGGGCGAAGCCGCACACGAGCGTCGTGCCGTAGTTCGCCTTGAACTCGTGGAACTCCGAGCCGTCGACGATGCGGCCGATCACCTCGTGCACGTCGTAGGGCTGGCGCGTGTCCTCGGGGATGATTCCGTAGAGCTCCTCGGGATCGAGCTTCGGCTCGCTCGCACTGTCGAGCGTGAGCCACGCGGGCGGACGATTGCCCAGATTCGCGACGATGGAGCGCGCGATCGCGAGCGCGTGCGCGTCGTTCTCGGCGAGGTGATCGGCGACGCCCGAGATGCGCGTGTGGACGTCGCCGCCGCCGAGCGACTCCGCGTCGACTTCCTCGCCGGTTGCCGCCTTCACGAGAGGCGGTCCGCCGAGGAAGATCGTGCCCTGATTGCGCACGATGATCGTCTCGTCCGACATCGCCGGAACGTACGCGCCGCCGGCGGTGCAGCTGCCCATGACGACCGCGATCTGCGCGATGCCGCGCGCGGACATCTGCGCCTGGTTGTAGAAGATGCGCCCGAAGTGGTCGCGGTCCGGAAACACCTCGTCCTGCAGCGGCAGGAAC
This sequence comes from Pseudomonadota bacterium, assembly GCA_003242685.1. Lineage (GTDB taxonomy): Bacteria > Pseudomonadota > Gammaproteobacteria > Steroidobacterales > Steroidobacteraceae > ZC4RG24. Next base: position 9,152 of record QGVD01000053.1, read on the forward strand.
GCGCCGCCGGAATCGACGAGGTAGATGCAGGGCAGGGCGTGCTCGAGCGCGATCTCCTGCGCGCGCAGGTGCTTCTTCACCGTGAGGGGGAAGTACGTGCCGCCCTTCACGGTCGCATCGTTCGCGACGATCATCACCTCGCGGCCGTGGACGCGGCCTATGCCCGTGATCAGTCCGGCCGCGGGCGCCTCGCCGCCATAGAGTCCGTGCGCGGCGAGCGGCGAGAGCTCGAGAAAGGGGCTGCCCGGATCGAGGAGCAGCCGCACGCGATCGCGCGGCAGGAGCTTTCCGCGCGCCGTGTGCCGGCGCCGTGCTTCGTCGCCGCCGCCGAGGCTCGCGCGCTCGAGCTGCGCGCGCAGGTCCTCCACGAGCGCCTGCATGCGGGCCCGATTGGCCCTGAAGCGCTCGCTCGACGGATCGATCTGCGTTTCGATGCGGGCCATCCGGAGCTGCCGTTCAGTCGATTCGCTCCACGGCAATCGCCACCGCTTCGCCGCCGCCGATGCAGAGAGAAGCGATACCGCGGCGCAGCCCCCGCCGGCGCAGCGCATGCACGAGTGTCGTGACGATGCGTGCGCCCGTCGCGCCGATCGGATGACCGAGCGCGCACGCACCGCCGTTCACGTTGACGCGCTCGGGATCGAGGTCGATGTCGCGCTGCGCGGCCATCGTGACGACCGCGAACGCCTCGTTGATCTCGTAGAGATCGACGTCGTGAGGCTTCCACCCGAGCCTGTCGAGGAGCCTGCGGATCGCGCCGCCCGGCGCGGTCGTGAACCACTCGGGCTCCTGCGCATGGCTGGTGTAGCCGACCACCCGCGCGAGAGACTTCACGCCTCGCGCGCGCGCGGCCGCCTCGCTCATGAGCACCACTGCGGCCGCGCCGTCGGAGATGGACGAGGAGCTCGCTGCCGTCACGGTGCCGTCCTTCGCGAAGGCGGGCTTCAGCGTCGGGATCTTCGAGATGTCGCAGTTGAAGGGCGTCTCGTCCTTCTCCACGACGGTCTCACCCTTGCGGCCCTTCACGGTCACCGGCGCCGTCTCGTCGACGAAGTCGCCGGCCTCGAGGGCGCGCAGCGCACGCCGCACGGACTGCTCGGCGAAAGCATCCTGCTCCGCGCGCGTGAAGCCGTACTTCTTCGCCGTGTTCTCGGCGAAGTGCCCCATGAGCTGACCGTCGAACGGGCTCTGCAGGCCGTCGTAGAACATGTGATCGAGCACTTCCCCATGGCCCATGCGGTAGCCGGCGCGCGCCTTGGGCAGCAGATAGGGCGCGTTGCTCATCGACTCCAGGCCGCCCGCGACCGCGATGTCGATGTCTCCGGTGCGGATCTGATCCGCGGCGAGCATGATGGCCTTGAGCCCCGAGCCGCACATCTTGTTGACCGTGGTGGCAGGCACCGATGCGGGCACGCCGGCGGCAAGTGCCGCCTGGCGCGCGGGCGCCTGCCCGAGACCCGCGGACAGCACGCAGCCCATGACGACTTCCTGGATCTCGCTGGCCTTCACGCCGGCCGACTCGATGGCGGCCCGGATCGCGACGGTACCGAGCTGCGGCGCCGTGACCGGCGCGAGCTGTCCCTGGAATGCGCCGATCGGCGTGCGCCGCGCGGCGACGATGACGACACCGTTTTCCATCTGACTACCTCTCGTTCCGTGGCCGCAGGCCGTTCTCGAAGACGTCGATGAAGCGTGCGGCGATTTCCGACGGGCTGAGCGCATCGCGGCCGCGATGCCAGTGAGCGATCCAGTTGAGCGCGCCCGCGATCGCGAACGAAGTCATCTTCGGATCGCACTCGCGGATCGAGCCGTCCTCGATGCCTTCCCGGATCAGCCTCCGCAGGCCCTGGTCGATCTCCGACTTGAGCGCCTTGATCCGGCCGCTCAGCTCGGGATCGAGATCCTGATCCTCGGCGCGCACCATGCACCAGCCGAAGTCCGAGCAGATGGCTTCGGCGTAGCGGCGCATCACGGCGAGGAGCCGCGTGCGGCCGTCGGCGCGCGAGCCTTCGAGCTCGGCGAAGGCACTGCGGATCTGATCGACACCGGTGCGGAAGCACTCGAAGAGGAGCTGCTGCTTGTTGCCGACGTAGTGGTACACGATCGGCTTGGTGACACCGAGGTCCGCCGCGACATCGTCGAGCGACGTGTTGTGATAGCCGCGCTCGCGGAACGCGCGGGCGGCAGCGCGTATCAATGCGTCGCGCTTGAGCTCGCGCCGCCTCGCGCGCTCCTGAGAAGGTTCCCACGGCGACTGCCGCGTGCGCGCAGCCGTCTTTCTGCTGCGCGGTGCAGTATCACCGAGGCTCGCTCGTCTTGCCTGCGTCACGGCGCAGAGCGTACCCTATGTTTACTCACGGGTAAATATCGTACCGGGCAGTATACGTCGCGGCCGGAAGCGGCCGCGCGCGAAGGAACGAGGCCATGGCGAATCCCCGACCGGTGCCGCTCTCGGGCACCGCAGAATCCGAGCCGCGCAGGAGCATGCCGCTGCGCTTCATCAGCGCGGCATCGCTCTTCGACGGGCACGACGCAGCCATCAACATGATCCGCCGGCTGCTGCAGGCGGCCGGCTGCGAAGTCGTCCACCTGGGGCACAACCGCAGCGTCGCCGAGATCGTGCGCGCGGCGATTCAGGAAGACGCGGACGCGATCGCGGTGTCCTCCTACCAGGGGGGACACAACGAGTACTTCACGTACATGATCGACGAGCTGCGCCGCCTCGACTGCGAGCACATCCGCGTCGTGGTGGGCGGCGGCGGCACGATCGCGCCGCACGAGATCGAGGCGCTCGAGCGTCACGGCGTCGAGAAGGTCTACACGCCCGAGGACGGACGTCGTCTCGGCCTCACGGGCATGATCGACGACGTCGTGCGCCGCGTGCGCTCCTACGCGAAGCCGCCGTTCGAGGTGCGTCCCGTCACGCGGGACGATCCGCTGCAGCTCGCGCGCAGCATCTCGGTGCTCGAAGGGCAGGCGGGCGAACAGGCACTCGAAGAGATGCGTCGCCTCGTAGCCGGTGCCGAGCGGCGCGCGCCGGTGATCGGCATCACTGGCACCGGCGGCGCGGGCAAGAGCTCGCTCACCGACGAGCTGCTCGCGCGGCTGCTGCGCGCCTTCCCGGACCGGCAGATCGCCGTGGTCGCCATGGACCCGACCCGCCGCCGCTCGGGCGGCGCACTGCTCGGCGACCGCATCCGCATGAACTCGCTCTCGAACGAGCGCGTATTCATGCGTTCACTCGCGACGCGCCGCGCGCATCTCGCGACTTCGGCCGTGCTCAAGGACGTCGTCGCGCTGTATCAGGCCGCAGGCTTCGATCTCGTCATCATCGAGACGGCCGGCGTGGGTCAGTCCGACACCGAGATCGTCGATCTCGCCGACGTTTCGCTCTACGTCATGACGAGCGAGTACGGCGCGCCGAGTCAGCTCGAGAAGATCGACATGCTCGACTTCGCCGACAGCATCGTCCTCAACAAGGCCGAGAAGCGCGGCTCCGAGGATGCGCTGCGCGACATCCGCAGGCAGTGGCGGCGCAATCACCCCGATCGGGCGCAGCTGCCGGATGACGAGGTGCCCGTGTTCGCGACCATCGCCTCGCGCTTCAACGACGCGGGCGTGAACCGGCTGTTCAGGCACCTGTGCTCGCTGCTCGATGCGAAGCGCATCGGGGATCTCTCCTGGAAGACCGACATCGAGCTTCGCGCTCCCGTCACGCAGGGAGCGCTCATCCCTCCGTCACGCGAGCGCTATCTCGCCGAGATCGCGCAGACCGGACGCGATGCGCGTGCGGCCGTCGAGCGCGCCGCCGAGGCCGCGCGCAGGGCGCAGGGCCTTTATGAATCGCTGCGCGCGCTCTCCGATGCGGCGCTTCCACCGCCGCTCGAGCCGTATCCGCAGGACGCGCTCTCGGATGACACGGTCGACGAGACGAGGCGCGCGATGCGCGCGGCGTACAACCGCGCGCTCGATGAGATCGGCGCCGAGTGGCGCGAGGAGCTCAGGCGCTGGCCGCAGCGCGTGCAGGCGGTGACCGACGCCACGTACTCCTACACCGTGCGCGACCGCGTGGTGACCGGTGAGAACTACACCGAGACGCTGAGTCAGCTGAAGGTTCCGAAGGTCGCCGCACCGCGCTTCGCCGGCTGGGGCGAGATCGTGCGCTTCATCGGCAACGAGAACCTGCCGGGCGCCTATCCCTACACGGCCGGTGTCTATCCTTACCGGCGCGAGGAAGAGGACCCCACGCGCATGTTCGCGGGGGAAGGCGCGCCGGAGCGCACGAACCGCCGCTTCCATTACCTCGCGAGCGGCCACAAGGCGGCGCGCCTCTCGACGGCCTTCGATTCCACGACGCTCTACGGCGAGGATCCCGACACGCGCCCCGACGTGTACGGCCGCACGGGCAACTCCGGCGTGTCCATCGCGACGCTCGACGACATGAAGAAGCTCTATTCGGGCTTCGACCTCGCCGCACCGACGACATCGGTGTCGATGACCATCAACGGCCCGGCGCCGATGATCCTCGCGATGTTCATGAACACCGCGATCGATCAGCGCGTCGAGCGCTGGCTCAGAGAGCAGGGCCGGTGGGAGCAGGCGAAGGCGCAGATCGCGGAGCTGCACCGCAAGTCTCAGGAGCGCGGCATCCCCATCCCGGTGTACAAGGGCGAGCTGCCCGCGGGTCACGACGGCTCGGGCCTCGCGCTCCTCGGCGTCACGGGCGATCAGCTCGTCGAGCGCGAGGTCTACGAGCGGATCAAGAGCGACACGCTCTCGCAGGTGCGCGGCACGGTGCAGGCGGACATCCTCAAGGAGGATCAGGCGCAGAACACCTGCATCTTCTCCACCGAGTTCGCGCTGCGGATGATGGGCGACGTTCAGCAGTACTTCATCGACAACCGGGTGAGGAACTTCTACTCGGTGTCGATCTCGGGCTACCACATCGCCGAAGCCGGCGCGAATCCGATCACCCAGCTCGCCTTCACGCTCGCCAACGGCTTCACGATCGTGGAGTACTACCTCGCGCGCGGCATGAAGATCGACGAGTTCGCGCCGAACCTGTCGTTCTTCTTCTCGAACGGCATGGACGCCGAGTACGCGGTCATCGGTCGCGTGGCGCGGCGCATCTGGGCGCGCGCCATGCGCGAGCGCTATGGCGCGAGCGCGCGGAGCCAGATGCTGAAGTACCACATCCAGACGTCGGGACGGAGCCTCCACGCGCGCGAGATCGCCTTCAACGACATCCGCACGACGCTCCAGGCGCTCTACGCGCTCTTCGACAACTGCAACTCGCTGCACACGAACGCCTATGACGAGGCGCTCACGACGCCGACGGAGGAGAGCGTGCGGCGCGCCGTGGCGATCCAGCTCATCATCAACCGGGAGCTGGGACTCAATCGCAATCAGAACCCCTGGTCGGGCTCGTTCGTGATCGAGTACCTGACCGATCTCGTGGAAGAGGCCGTGTACCGCGAGTTCGAGCGGCTCTCGGAGCGCGGCGGCGTGCTCGGCGCGATGGAGACCATGTACCAGCGCAGCCGGATCCAGGAGGAGTCGCTCTACTACGAGCGCAGGAAGCACGACGGGAGCCTGCCGATCATCGGCGTGAACACTTTCCTTTCCGACACCGACGCGCTCGAGGAGCACAGGAGCGCGCGTCTCTTCCGCTCGACGGAGGAAGAGAAGCGCGATCAGGTCGCGGCAGTGCGCGCGTTCCAGGCGCGCAATGCCGAGCGTGCGCCGGCGGCGCTCGCCCGGCTGCAGTCGGTCGCCTCGGGCGGCGGCAACGTGTTCGCAGAGCTCATGGAGACGGTGAAGTGCTGCTCGCTGGGGCAGATCACGCACGCCCTGTACGAGGTCGGCGGGCGTTACCGGCGCAACATGTGATCGCGCTCTAACCCTGTGGCTCGCCTTCCTGCGCGGGCAGCACGCCGCCGCCCGGCCCGGTGCGTCTCTCGACGTCACGGGAAGGACGTGCCGATGAGGCCGAAGCGTTCGAGTCGGCGTCCGCGCTCGACGCGTACAGATCGGGCTCGCCGAGCCGCTCCAGGATGGCGGCGCGCGCGAGGTCGCGCAGTTCGACGGTTGCGGCGTCGGCCGACGTTGCCGTGGACGTGATCGGCGGCAGGACTTCCACTTCGATGCGGGTGGGCCGCGGAAGGAATCCGCCCGGCGTCAGGGCGACGCGCGTGCCGCGCAGGACGACCGGCACCACCGGGCATCCGGCGCGCGCTGCCGTCGCGAAAGCGCCCGTGTGAAAGCGCAGCAGACCCGGCTGCGGTTTGAACGTCCCCTCGGGAAAGAACACGATCGAATGCCCACCGACGGCGTTGCGCAGCACGCGGCGCGCGTCGACCGCGCCCCTGTGCCGATCGAAGCGCTCGACGAACTCCGAGCCCAGCCGGCGCAGCAGCAGGCCGCCGAGCGGCACGTCCGACATCTCGCGCTTGATCACGAAACCGAAACGCGGCGGCAGGGCGGCCGTCAGCACGACTCCGTCGAGGTAGCTCGCGTGGTTCGCCACGATCACGCACTGGCCCTGCGGAATGCGCTCCGGTGCGATGACGACGAGCGGCATACCCGCGAGCCGCAGGAAGCACCGCGCGCCGATTCGCGCCGTGCGGCGGCGGCGCTCGAGCCCGGGAGTGACCACGAGGGCGACCAGCACGCCGAGAGAGAGCACGAGGAAGAGCAGGCACGCGTACGCCGCGTAGAGAATCCGCAGCGGCGCGAGCGCGGGAGAGGGGGCGCGCGTGGATGTCGTTCCCTGTGAGCCGGATGTCATGCGGTGTCCGTCGCTCCTCGACGTGCGAGTCAGTATGTGAACTGGTTCTCTTTTATGTTAATGCCTGGCTGCCGTTGTGAAGGTGATCACGTCCCCCCTCGGGATGCAGTCACCATACTGCGCGCAGCATAGTGGAGATCGGAGTCCGACTGTCCAGCCGCGCCGTGGGGGCGCGCTGCGGACTTCAAGCAGCGAGACAGACACTTGCCCAAGCAAGCCACCGCTACAGCGCCGGTCGGTACCACCGACGGAACCGATCCGGTGGTTACGCGTTTCCTCGACGCCGTGTGGATGGAGCGCGGCCTGTCGGCGAACACGCTTGCGGCCTATCGGGCCGATCTCACGGCGCTCAACCGCTGGCTCGCCGAGCGCGGCGTGCCCATCCTGGAGACGACGCGCGCGCACCTTCAGGACTTCATCGCATGGCGCGTGCAGGCGGGCGCAAGGCCGCGTTCGACCGCGCGTCAGCTCTCGAGTTTCCGCCGTTTCTTCCGCTATCTCGCGCGCGAGGGGCTGATCCGGGAGGACCCCACCGCGCAGATCGCGATGCCGAAGATCGGCCGCTCCCTGCCCAAGTCGCTCACCGAGGAAGAGGTGGAGGCGCTGCTCGCGGCGCCCGAAGTGGACGATCCGCTCGGCAACCGCGACCGCACCATGCTCGAGGTGCTGTACGCGACGGGCCTGCGCGTGTCCGAGCTGGTGAACCTCCGCTCGAGCCAGGTCAACCTCAACCAGGGCGTCATCCGCATCGTCGGCAAGGGCAATCGCGAGCGCCTGATCCCGCTCGGCGAGGAGGCCGTGCGCTGGCTGACGGAGTTCTTCCGCGGTCCGCGCAACGAGATCCTCCTCGAGCGCCAGACGGACTACCTCTTCCCGACGCGCCGCGGCGACCGCATGACCCGCCAGGCGTTCTGGCACATCATCAAGCGCTACGCGCGCAAGGCGGGCGTGCAGAAGGAGCTGTCGCCGCACACGCTGCGTCACGCCTTCGCCACGCATCTCCTCAATCACGGCGCCGACCTGCGCGTCGTGCAGATGCTGCTCGGTCACAGCGACCTGTCGACCACGCAGATCTACACGCACGTCGCCCGCGAGCGCATGAAGGAGCTGCACTCGAAGCACCACCCGCGCGGCTGAAGGAGCGGGTGACGCCGGAAGTCTCCGGCCGGGTGCGATCTGCTAGACTCGCCGCGGTTTGCGGTGGCGGAGAACCTTGCCCGGACGGCCCGGTCCAAACCCGCACGAACGGACCTGCAGGCGAGAGAACATGACGCATCGTCGCGCGCTCGGACTCATCCTTGGACTGGCGGGGCTGATGGCATCGCTTCCGCTCACGGCTGCCGAGCCCGGCAAGGTCGATCCCAGGGTCGAGCTCGCCAGGAAGATCCCGGGCACGAAGCCCGAGGAGCTGCGGCCGTCGCCCATCCCGGGCATCTACGAGCTGATGCGGGGAACCGACGTCGCGTACGTGTCCTCCGACGGCAAATACGCGATCGCGGGGGATCTCTACGACCTCACCTCGAACGACAACCTCAGTGAGGAGCGGCGCCGCGCCGCACGCCTGAAGCTGCTTTCCCGTGTGCCCGAGTCCCAGATGATCATCTTCGGGCCGCGCGACGCGAAGCACACGATCACCGTCTTCACCGACATCGACTGCAGCTACTGCCGCAGGCTCCACAGCCAGATCGCCGAGTACGGCAAGCACGGGATCCGCGTGCGGTATCTCTTCTTCCCGCGCTCGGGTCCCGACACCGAGTCGTGGACCAAGGCCGTCGAGGTCTGGTGCTCGAGCAACCGTAACGAGGCGCTCACGCGCGCCAAGCGGGGCGAGGCGCTCAAGGTGAAGCCGTGCGCCGACACGCCGGTGGCGAGACACTACGAGCTCGGGAAGGAGTTCGACGTGCGCGGCACGCCGGCGATCATCCTCGACGACGGGGAGCTGGTGCCGGGCTACGTTCCGCCGGCACTGCTCGCGGAGCACCTCAACGGCAAGTGATGCGCCTGCCCGCTTTCCCGGCGCTCGACGCGCGGGAAGCGTAGCGGCACCGCCTCGGGCGCGACGGAGCGCCGATCAGCGCTCGAGGTACTTCAGCTTGTCGGGCTTGCCCTCCCACTCCTTGGCATCGGGCGGGGGCGCCTTCTTCTCCGTGATGGGCGGCCAGATCTTGCAGAGCTCCGCGTTGAGCGCCTTGAAGTGCTCCTGACCCGGCGGCAGCTCGTCTTCCGAGAAGATCGCCTGCACCGGGCACTCCGGCTCACACAGCGTGCAGTCGATGCACTCGTCGGGATCGATGACGAGGAAGTTCGGTCCTTCGCGGAAGCAGTCGACCGGACACACCTCCACGCAGTCCGTGTACTTGCACTTGATGCAGTTCTCTGTGACGACGAAGGTCATTACCGTTCCTTGAGAGGGCGGCCGTGCGATGCCGCGCCACATGAAGCGACGTATTGTGCCACGCGGCGTCGAAGCCGGTGAATCAGACCAGCCGGCGCCGATCGAACTCCGCGAAATGGTGCAGCTCGCGTCCGGCCGCGCGGTCCTCGAGGTAGCGCCTCAGCGCGAACTCGGTGCTCGGGAACGCGATGTCGTCCCACGGTATCGCCGAAGGCTCCACGAGCTCGACCTCGAGGCTCTCCGGCCCCGGAGCGAAGCCGGGGGAAAGGAGCCGGGCACGGAAGAACACGTGGACCTGGTGGGCGTGCAGCACGTGCACGATCGAGAGCAGCGAGCCGATCTCGACGTCCGCCAGAGCCTCCTCCTTAGACTCGCGCGCGGCCGCCTGCTGCAGTGTCTCGCCGTTCTCCATGAACCCTGCCGGGATGGTCCAGAAGCCGCGGCGCGGCTCGATGGCCCGCCGGCACATGAGGATCCGGCCTTCGTACTCGGGCACGCAGCCCACGACCAGCTTCGGGTTCTGGTAGTGAACCGTCCCGCAGGCGGTGCACACGTAGCGGGGCAGGTGGTCACCAGGAGGGACGCGAAGCTCGACCCGGGCACCGCAATGGCTGCAGAAGTTCATTCGCGCGAGGCTGCCTCGGTGTTCGACGGTTGCGGAAATGGCATGCCGGGAGAGGGAATCGAACCCACACTCTGTTGCCAGAACCGGATTTTGAGTCCGGCGCGTCTACCAGTTCCGCCATCCCGGCGCGGGCCGTCGAGTATAGAGTCGGCGGGTTCGCGCGACCATTGCGGTTCCCCGGAGTTCCCCGGGGAAGGTCGGGCGCCCCGGCAGGGGGCTTCCCGCTGCAGCGCGACGGCTGCGACCCTTTGCCTGCCTGGGGCATCTGAAAGCGCACAGTGACCAGACTCTGCGACATCTCGGTACCCGACGACGTGGTGGGTCGCGCCTGCGACGGCGATTCGCGAGCCCAGGCGCAGCTCTACGAGCTCCTCTCGCCCGCGGTCTTCGGGCTCATCCGCCGGCTCGTCGGATCGCGTGCCGTCGCGGAGGATCTGTTCCAGGACACGATGATGACGGTCTTCGGACACCTCCACGTGCTGCGCAATCGCGACGCACTGGGCGCCTGGGTGCGCCAGATCGCGGTGTCCAGGGCCCTCATGTACCTGCGCTCGCCCTGGCACCGGGCAAGACTCAGCCTCACCCCGGACACCGACGAGGAGACCGGGCTGCCGGAGCTTTCCGACACGGTTTCCGCCCCGCTGGCCGAGCGTTACGACCTCGAGCGGGCACTTGCGAGCCTGTCGCCCACGGCACGCGCCGTGGTGTGGCTCTACGAGGTCGAGGGGTACACCCACGAGGAGATCGCCCGGGCGTTCGGCCGCTCGATCAGCTTCTCGAAATCGCAGCTCGCGCGCGCCCATCGTCGTCTGCGCGAGTGGTTCGAACCCGGATCGACCCGACAGCCATGCACACCGATCTAGAACCGAATCGCTTCCAGGACGAGCCGCGCACGTCGGCGCTCGCGCGCAGGCTCCGCGAGCTGCCGGCCGAGGAGCGGCCGCCCTACGACTGGAACGAGTTCCTGCGCCGTGCTCAGGCGCGGGCGGCACCCGCACGCCGTGCGCGGCACCGGGGATATGCGGCGGCCGCCGCGGCATTCGTGGCCGTCGTGATCGGCGCCGCGCTCATGGGCCGGCTGGCGTCGAGGAGCGTCGCGCCCGACGGATTCACCGGAAGCAATACCCTGTCCGCCTCTTCGAGCTACTTCGCACCGAAGGACGACGAGCAGCTCACCGCGCTGGTGGCTGCGGCGGAGCGCTGGCTCGCGTCGCTGCCGCAGGAGCCTGCCGTCGTGCGCGTCGACACACGGCTCGCCGTGACCGGCCTCGAGGACCGGATCGCGTGGATGGACGAGCGGATCACCGCCGAGCGCATGGCCGGTGCGCCGCCCGAGCGGCTCGAGGCGCTCGAGCGCGAGCGGGCCCGGCTCGTCCAGTCTCTCGTGCAGGTGCGCTACGCCGAGACGCTCGCCGCGGGGCTGCAGTGACCTTTGCGCGGCCTGGCGCATCTCTTCGGACAGGAGCTCGGAACGAGGAGCAGCAAGTGAGGAGAAATCCCACCGTGGCACTGGCAGCGGCACTCCTGTCCGCCAGCCTCGCCGCCGCGACTGCCGTGGGAGCCGAGAACGGCTCCGACGAGCGGCCGAGCGAGCAGGAGGTCGAGGCGCGCCTCAGGGATGCCCAGAAGCGTCTCGAGGACGCAGCCCGGGAGATCGCTGCGCTCAGCGCCGAGATGACCCGGCCATTCATGGATCAGTTCTGGATGTACCTGCCGGGTTCGCGGCGCGCGATCATCGGCGTGCAGCTCGATCCGCAGAGCGGCAGGGAAGGGGCGCGCGTGAAGGAGGTGAGCCCCGGCGGACCGGCGGCCCAGGCAGGCATCCGCCCCGGCGACGTGATCGTTGCGATCGACGGGCGGGACATCACGGGAGAAGCCGCGGCGCGCGAGGTGCTGAAGCGCATGCGCGAGGTGGAGCCCGACTCGAAGGTGAGGCTCCGTGTCCTGCGTGACGGCAAGCCGCGCGAGTTCGAAGTGATCGCTCGCGCACCCGACATGCCGAAGATGCCGGGCTTCGACCCGGAAGCCTTCGAGAGCTTCCAGTTCTTCCACGGTGCCGGCACGCTGTTCGCGGGCATGGAGCTCGCGACGCTCACGCCGGGGCTCGGACGCTACTTCGGCACGGAGAAGGGCGTGCTCGTCATCCGGGCGCCGAAGAACGACGCGCTCCAGCTCCAGGACGGCGACGTGATCCTCGCCATCGACGGCCGCGAGCCGCAGAACGGCACGCACGCGACCCGCATCCTGCGCTCGTATCAGCCGGGCGAGAAACTGACGCTCAAGCTGATGCGCGACCGCAAGCCGCTCACGCTCGAGGTCACCGTGCCGCAGCAGGACACGGAAGGGCGCCGCGTGATCACGTGGCGCAGCGCCGGTGCCTCGGCCTGACCGGAGCACTCGCGCCGCGCGGAGCGCTACCATTCACGGGTGCAACGCACCGATTTCCATTTCGATCTTCCCGAGGAGCTGATCGCACAGGAGCCGCTCGCCGAACGCTCGGCGAGCCGGCTCCTCGTGCTCGACGGCGCAACGGGCGCTTTTGAGGACCGGATGCTGCGCGATCTGCCGCAGCTCCTCGCGCCCGGCGATCTGCTCGTCTTCAACGACACGCGCGTGGTCGCCGCGCGCCTCATGGGCACCAAGCCCTCCGGCGGCCGCGTCGAGATCCTGCTCGAGCGGGCGCTCGACGGCACGCTCGCGCTCGTGCACATGCGGGCGAGCAAGCCGATCCGTCCGGGCCTCGAGATCGCGACGGCGGGCGGCACCGTCGAAGTCGTCGAACGGCGCGACGAGCTCTGGGTCGTGCGGCTGCCGCAGCCTGCGCTCGAGTTCTTCGACCGCCACGGCGAGGTGCCGCTCCCGCCCTACATCCGGCGCCGGCCGGATCCGACGGACCGAGAGCGCTATCAGAGCATCTTCGCCCGTGAGAGCGGGGCCGTGGCCGCGCCCACGGCGAGCCTGCACTTCGATGCGGGGCTCCTTGCGGCGCTCGATGCCGCGGGCGTCTCGCGCACCTTCGTCACGCTGCACGTCGGCGCGGGCACGTTCCAGCCCGTGCGAACGATGGATCTGGACTCGCACGTGATGCATGCGGAGCGCCTCACCGTCGGCGAATCGGCCTGTGAGGCCATCGAGCGCACTCGGGAGGCCGGGGGCCGGATCGTTGCGGTCGGAACCACAGTCGCACGCGCGCTCGAGACGGCTGCACTGGAAACTGCGGCGCGCCGGCCCGATGATCGCGTCCGCATCGAGCCGTACTCGGGAGAGACGCGCCTGTTCATCCGACCGGGCTTCCGCTTCCGCGTCGTCGATGCGCTGCTCACGAACTTTCATCTGCCGGAGTCGACTCTGCTGATGCTCGTCTGCGCTTTCGCCGGCCGGGAGGCCGTGCTGGCGGCCTACGCCCACGCCGTGCGTGCCCGTTATCGCTTCTTCAGCTACGGCGACGCGATGTTCGTCACCTGCGCGCCGGAGGCACGCGCGTGAGGCCTTCGTTCACGGTCAGGGCCACGGACGGGGCGGCGCGACTGGGTCTTCTCACGACGGCGCACGGCACCGTCGAGACACCGGCGTTCATGCCCGTCGGCACCTACGGCACGGTCAAGGCGATGACGCCGGAAGAGCTCGAGCAGCTCGGCGCGCAGATCGTGCTCGGCAACACGTTCCATCTGATGCTGCGACCGGGCCCGCAGATCGTCGCGGCACACGGCGGTCTGCACGGCTTCATGAACTGGCGCAGACCGATCCTCACGGACTCCGGCGGCTTCCAGGTCTACAGCCTCGCGAAGCTGCGCAAGATCACGGAAGAGGGCGTGCGTTTCCGCTCACCCGTCGACGGCAGCGAGGTGCGCCTCACGCCCGAGGATTCGATGGACGTGCAGCGCGCTCTCGGCTCCGACATCGCGATGGCGCTCGACGACTGCACGCCGTACCCCGCGACGGAGAAGCAGGCGCGCGAGTCGATGGAGCGCTCGATGCGCTGGGCCGCGCGCAGCCATGCTCACTACTACCGCGACACGCCGCCCGGAGGTCTGTTCGGGATCGTGCAGGGCGGGATGTACGACTCGCTGCGCCTCGCTTCGCTCGAAGCGCTCCTGAAGCTCGACTGGCCGGGACTCGCCGTCGGCGGGCTCGCAGTGGGTGAGCCGGAGGAAGAGCGGCTGCGCGTGCTCGAGACGCTGGTGCCGCACATGCCCGCGGATCGTCCGCGCTATCTGATGGGCGTGGGCCGTCCCGAGGACATCGTGGCCGCCGTCGAGCGCGGCATCGACATGTTCGATTGCGTGATCCCGACGCGCCACGCGCGCAACGGACATCTGTTCACCGCCACGGGCGTCATCAACATCCGCAACAGCGCGCATCAGAGCGACCTGGGCCCCATCGATCCCGAGTGCCGCTGTTACACGTGCCGCAACTACAGCCGCGCCTACCTGCGCCACCTCGACCGATGCAACGAGATCCTCGGCTCGCGCCTCAACACCATCCACAACCTGCACTTCTATCTGGACCTCATGAGGCAGATAAGGGAGGCGATCGCGGAGGGGCGGTTCGGGGCGTTCGCGGCGCGCCTTCGCGCCTCTCGCCGGGGCGCGGCGGACGCTGTGGCATAATACCGGCCCTTTGCGACGACCCGGCGCGCCGACGCGGCGCCGTCTCGTGCACGAGACGGCGGCCCGTGCGAGGGCGGGTACGCGGCAGTTCCTGACCGAAGGTGAATCATGAATGCACTGATCCCCGCAGCGTGGGCCCAGGGTGCCGGCGCACAGCCGGGCGGCTCACTGGCGCCGCTCCTGATGATGGTGATCTTCATCGTCATCTTCTATTTCCTGCTCATCCGTCCGCAGCAGAAGAAGGCGAAGGAGCATCAGGCGATGATCTCCAAGCTCGCCGCGGGCGATGAGGTCGTCACGAGCGGCGGCATCCTCGGGCGCATCGTGGAGGTTGGCGACAGCTTCGTGACACTCGAGATCGCGGACAGCGTCCGCATCAAGGTGCAGAAGTTCCAGGTCGCCTCCCTCGTGCCGAAGGGCACCATGAAAAGCGCCTGAAAATGCTCGAGTTTCCCCGCTGGAAGTACATCCTCGTCGCCGGCGTCCTGCTGTTCTCGCTGATCTTCGCCCTGCCGAACTTCTTCGGCGAGGATCCGGCGCTGCAGATCGCGCGCGACGACCGCGCACCCGTCGATCAGGCCGCGCGCGAGGCCATCGAGGAGTTCCTGCGCAAGGAAGGCATCGAGTACCGGACGGCGTACATCGACAACGGACGCCTGATGGTGCGCTTCGACAGCGTGCCGCAGCAGCTCCGAGCGCGTGACGCAGTCAACGAGACGTACGGCAGGGAATACATCACCGCGCTCTCCTTCGCCTCCCGCGCGCCCGACTTCGTTCGCGCCATTGGCCTGCGGCCGATGCCGCTCGGTCTCGACCTGCGCGGCGGCCTGTATCTCCTCTACCAGGTGGACGTGAACGGCGCGATCTCGCAGCTCCTCGAGGGCTACGAGCAGGACGTCCGACGCGCGCTGAGCTCGGCGAAGATTCCCTTCAGGGACGTCACGCCCGTCAGGGTCGAGAGCGACATCAACAATGGCATTCGGGCGATCCTGTCGGAGGGTGCGAACGTCGACGCCGCGCGCGATGCGATCGCGAAGGCTCTGCCGGATCTCGCGGTGAGCATCGTGAATCTGCCGAGCGGTCCCGCCGTTCAGGCGCTGCTGTCTCCGGCTCAGATCCGCGAGCGGCAGGAGTACGCCCTGCAGCAGAACATCGTGACGCTGCGCAATCGCGTCAACGAGCTCGGCGTCTCCGAGTCCATCGTGCAGCGCCAGGGACTCGACCGCATCAACGTGCAGCTTCCGGGCGTGCAGAACTCCGCGGAGGTGAAGGACATCCTCGGCAGGGTCGCGACGCTCGAGTTCCGCATGGAGTACACGCAGGGCAATGCCTTCGAGGCGGCCCAGCGGGGACGCGCTCCGCTCGGCGCGAAGCTGTACCGGACGCGGGACGGAACGCCCGTGCTCCTCAAGCGCGAGATCATCGTCACCGGCGATCAGCTCATCGACGCGGTGTACACCACGTCGCAGGAAGGCCCTGCGGTGTCCGTCCGGCTCGACTCGCGCGGCGGCGAAGAGATGTTCGAGACCACGCGCACGAACCTCAACCGGCGCATGGGCGTGGTCTACATCGAGAAGCGGCGTGAGACCGTCGAGGTCGACGGCAAGCAGGTCGAGCGCGACGTCACCGACGAAGAGGTGATCAGCCTCGCCACGATCCGGGGCATCTTCAGCAATCAGTTCCAGATCACGGGTCTCACCGCGAGCGAGGCGCGCGAGCTCGCGCTGCTCCTGCGCGCCGGTTCCCTCGCGACGCCGATCTACCTCGTGAGCGAACGCGTGGTCGGTCCGACGCTGGGCCGCGACAACATCGAACGCGGCATCCGCGCGCTGATCATCGGCATGATCGGCATCTTCGTCTTCATGGCCGCGTACTACCGCGTCTTCGGTCTGGTGGCCAACGTGGTGCTGCTCGGCAACCTCGTCCTGCTGCTCGCGCTGATGACCGCGCTGAAAGCGGCGCTCACGCTGCCCGGCATCGCGGGTATCGTGCTCGGGCTCGGTATGGCAGTCGACGCGAACGTGCTCATCTACGAGCGCATCCGCGAGGAGCTGAGACGCGGCACGTCGCCGCAGGCGGCGATCAAGGCCGGCTTCGAGAAGGCCTTCTCGGCCATCGCCGACGCGAACATCACCACGCTGATCGCGGGCATCGTGCTGTGGGTGTTCGGTACGGGTCCGATCCGCGGCTTCGCGGTGACGCTCACCATCGGCATCGGCACGTCGATGTTCACCGCGATCCTGGGGAGCCGCGCGATCCTGACGCTGATGTACGGCGGCCGGCGGAAGCTGCGCGAACTGCCGATCTGAATCCGCCGCGACGGGAGCACAGATGGAGTTCTTCAAGCGCAAGACCAACTTCCGCTTCATGGAACCCCGCAAGTGGTGGTACGCCATTGCCGGGGCATTCGTCATCGGGTCGTTCGCGCTGGTCGCCGTCCGCGGGCTCAACCTGACGGTGGACTTCACGGGCGGCGTCGCGATCGAGGCGGCGTTCCCCAATCCTCCCGATCTCGACGCGGTGCGCTCGGGGCTCGAGCGCGCCGGATTCGAGGACGCTCAGGCGCAGAACTTCGGCACGTCGCGCGACGTCATGATCCGCCTGCCGCCCATCGACGCGGAGGAAGCCACGCAGGTGCGCGCGCGGGTCGAAGAGGTGCTGAAGGAGGTCGATCCCGGTGCCGAGGTGCGCGATCTCTCGGTGGTCGGGCCTCAGATCGGCGCCGAGCTGCGCGAGAGCGCCATCTGGGCGTTCGTGTTCACCGTCCTCGGGATCTTCTTCTACGTGCTGTTCCGCTTCCACACGTGGCGGCTGTCGGCGGGCGCGATCATCGCGACGCTGTTCGATCCGATCGTCGTGCTCGGGTTCTTCGCGCTGACGCAGATGCCGTTCGATCTGTCGGTCGTGGCGGCGATCCTGGCGGTCATCGGCTATTCGCTCAACGACAAGGTCGTCATCTTCGATCGCATCCGGGAGCGCTTCCACCTCAGCCGGCGCCTGCCGGTAATCCAGGTCCTGAACGAGGCCATCAACGAGACGCTCTCGCGCACCGTCATGACCGCGTTCAGCGTGCTCATCGTCCTCATCGCGCTCTACGTGTTCGGCGGGCCCGTGCTGCAGCCCTTCGCCGCGGCGCTGCTCGTCGGCGTGATCCTGGGGCACTTCTCCTCGATCTGGGTGGCGAGCGCGCTCGCGCTCGACTTCGGGCTGAAGATCGAGCACCTCCTGCCGGTCGAGCGCAAGCATCCGGTGGACAATCTTCCCTGACGGTAGCCGCGCCCGATGCTCGAGCTTCTGACCGATCCTCAGGCGTGGCTGGCATTCGTCACGCTGACCGCCCTCGAGATCGTTCTCGGGATTGACAACATCATCTTCATCTCGATTCTCGTCGGGCGGCTCCCCGAGCATCGGCGGGAATCGGCGCGGGTCACCGGCCTCCCCCCGCCGATCCTCCCGCCCATCCCGCTCCCGTTCCCGCGCTTCTGTCTCTCGCGCCTTCCGGAGCCCCGGGTCCCCACCCCGGAACACCGCGGGTCGGGGGACGGACTGCT